>DLQW01000073.1 GCA_002474405.1 Christensenella sp. UBA7597
GACGTACCCGGATTATATACGCTGAAAAGCGGGAAAAACGAAGAAAAAATAGCCGCGCGGGCGTTGGAAAATGCCCGTTGCGAAGGAGTTATCGTTGTGCAGGTGGTAAACGCGTGCGCATTGCGGCGTTCTTTGCCGCTTTTCAAAGAATTGCGCGCGGGCGGATACAAAGTTGTGCTGGCGATAACGATGGGCGACAGGCTGCGCAGCCGCGGCGGCGGGCTGGACGTGAAAAAAATTTCGGCGGCGCTGGGCGTGCCGTGCGCGGAAGCGGACGCGCTGAGCAGAAAATCGGTACAAGCCTTTGCCGATTTTTTAATGCGGACGAAAGCACGGGCGGCGGAGGGCGTTTTCGGGAAGCAAACGGACGTTTCGGAAAACGGGGCGATCGACGGGTATACTCCCGCAAAAATGCGCGGGGCAAGCGGAACAAGCAAAGGTAAGACGGGGAAATTATACGGCGCGGGCGGGTGGCTGCTGCCCGTGTTTTTTCTGGGCGTGGCGGGCGTGTTTTATCTGGCGTTCGGCGCGCATTCGCCGGGGGTATGGGCGAAGCAAACGATAGACGGCGCGTTTGGCGCTCTGGCGGCGCGGGCGGGGCTGAAAATCGGAAATTCCGTGTTGAAAAACGTCATTTGCGGCGGGATATTGCGGGGCGTGGGCGGCGTGCTTTCGTTTTTGCCGCAGCTGGCGATTTTGTATCTGTTTTCAGAATTTCTGGAAGAAAGCGGAATCGCTTCGTTTCTGGCGTACGAGACGGACGGATTTTTTTCATTGCTTTCGCTTTCGGGCAGGGCGGCGTTCTGTATTTTTTTAGGCTACGGCTGTACGGCGGCGGGGATTGCGGCGAGCGCCGCGCTGGAAAACAAAGACGCGCAGAAACGCGCCGCGGGATGTTTGTATTTTGTGCCGTGCAGCGCGAAATTGCCCGTGTATCTTACGCTTTTAAGCTCGTTGGTGGAAAATTCGTTTCTGGGAGCGACGGCATTGTACGTGCTGGGAACGGGCGCCGGGCTGCTGGTTTCTTCGTTCTGCGGCGGGAAAGAAGAAGATTTTATCATGGAAATTGCGGATTTTTACATTCCGTCGCCGCTTTTTATCTTAAAAAAGTTGCTCTTTCGCTTAAAAGGGTTTATAATAAAGGTATCTACGACGGTGCTGGCGTTCACGGCGTGCGCGTATACGCTGGCTTCGGTGAATTTTTCCGGGGCATGCGCGGCGGAAGAGAGTATTCTGGCGTGGGTTTCGAAGCGACTGGCGGTATTATTTTACCCGATGGGCGTTACGGACTGGCGCGCGGCGTTTGCCGCGGCGGGCGGATTTGCGGCGAAAGAGAACGTTGCGGGGCTGCTGGCGGCGCTGTGTCCCGAAGGATTACGACTTTCGCGGGCGGCGGGCGCGGCGTATCTTACGTTTGCGGCATTGATGCCGCCGTGTATCGCGGCGGTGGCGGCGGCTTCGAAAGAACTTGGCGCGCGCACGGCGTGGAAGTATGCGTTATTGCAGACGGCGGGGGCGTTTTTATGCGCCTATTTTGTGTATTTTATTTTTTCGCGCGGGGCGGCGACGGTGATTTTATGTCTTCTGACGGCTTCGGCGGCGACGGCGGGCATTGCGGTCGGTTTTGTACGTAAAAGGAAAAAGGAATTGACGAAACGATGAAAGAATGGGTAGTAACGGAAGAAAATAATCTGAAAGACTTCACGGATTCGCACGATCCGCAGGCTTCGTTTTTTTTCGACCGTCTGCTGAAAGCGCGCGAGATAAAAATCAACGGCGAACGCGTGGCGGCGGGCGGAAGCAGAACCGCGCTGAAAGCGGGGGACAGAGTCTGCTATTATCTGACGCGCGCGCAGGAAGAAACGACGGCGTTCGATACGGTGTACGAGGACGAAAATCTTCTGGTAACGGATAAGGCGGACGGGGTGAACGCGGAAGCGGTGTACGAAACGCTTGCGCGGGAGAGAGGCGAGCAAGGCGTGTATTTTATTCACCGACTGGACAGGAATACGCGGGGGCTGATGATTTTTGCGAAAAACGCGGCGTGCGCGGAGGAACTGAAACGGGCGTTTAAGGAACGCGACGTGGAAAAGACGTATCTCGCCGTGATGAAAAATTGTTTTTCGGCGGACGAAACGCGGCAGACGGCGTATCTTGCCAAAGACGCGGCGCGGGCGGAAGTGCGCGTGAGCGGGAAGCCGTTTGCGGGTGCGGAAAAGATAGTAACGGGATTTCTGCCGGTTCTGAAAAAGGGGGATATTGCCGTGTGCGAAGTGTTTCTGCATACGGGGAAAACCCATCAGATCCGCGCGCATGCGGCGTTTCTGGGGCATCCCGTACTGGGCGATACGAAATACGGCGATAAGGCGCTGAATAAAAAATACGGAAAAACGCGGCAGTGCCTGATCGCTAAGAGAATCACGCTGCGTTTTTCCGGTGATTCGCCGCTGGCGTATGCCGACGGCAAAACGTTTGTATCCCGTTACGGGTTTGAAGAATACGGGGCGTAGCCCCTTTGAACGAACGTTCTGCGTTACGCTTTTCCGTGTACGGCGAGTGGTTCGTCGTTTTGCGCTTTGGCGCGGTAATAGGTGGGTATGCTTCTGAATCCCGCGTCGAAAATCACTTGCGTGAGGTCGGCGTCGGGGTCGTTTTTTTTGCAGTTTTCCACATAGTTCAGCCGCAGGCGGTTGAGATAGCGGGGCAGCCCCGTGTTTGCGTAGCGGTGGAACACGCGCGATAAGTGCGCTTCGGTGTAGCCGAATTTCCGCGCGAGGAAGGGCAGGG
>DLQW01000054.1:0-18192 GCA_002474405.1 Christensenella sp. UBA7597
CGTATACTTTTCGCCGAGCGATAATACCGCAAGCAGATTTTCATCTGCGTCGTATACGCAAAGCATCGCCGCTTCGTCAAGCGCGTCAACAACCGAAACGTTCACCTTGCCCGCTAACTTGTACGTTCTATCAAACGCGGCTTTATTCTCGTTGCCGTCGTTCACCGAATACAAAATATCGGGCGCGCGGCTCACGATAATCACGGCATAACCGCAAGAATTATTCCATTCGTCGCGCACCGTCAAGGTATGCTTACCCGCCACGGCAAATTCATCCCCAGTAAACTCTTCGCCGTCCGAATACACGCGGACATTATCGCCGAGTTCCACTTTGTCGGCAACGATTGTTTCCGAATACAAGTTTTCGCCCACACAGGCTTCCGCAGGCTCTTTTTGCCAAAAATAGAACTTTTTCACGCTGTTTTCGGCATACTTTTTCACGACTTCGTTCAATCTCGCTTGGTTTTCAATTCGTTTTTTCTCCTTTCTCTTGTTTTTTCGTAAAAAAATAACTACTTCCCACTTGCTCGAAAATAGTCTGCATTTACGGTGGAATGCCGCTTTTTATTTTGTAACATAAACTGCTTTTGCCGCCGTTTTGCCGAAATCTTTGCTCGGTCTTTAATAGCCCCGCCTTTTTCAGTTCTTTCACCGCCCGCCTAACCGTCGATTCGGAAATTTTCAGATCTTCCGCTATCGTAGGTATCGACGGCCAACATTCGCCCTGCTTGTTCGCTCTGTCCGCTAAATACAAATACACCGCCACCGCCCGATGCGAAATTTCACACTCATACAAAAAATCAAGTCGGCTCATTATCTTTATGCTCCGTTTCGTCCGCCTCGTCCGTTTCTTCCGTCGTCGGCGGCAAAGGGTACTGCCTTTTTATCGACGAAGTCCTTAAAAACGGTCTGTCCGTTCTTCGTTCGGGTTCGAAATGGCGTCTGCTTTCCACCTGCGATTGCCCGCCTATGCCGCCGCGGGATTTTGCCTTTTCTTCCGTTTCGTCTTTCAAATCGGGGCAGTATTTCTCCACGATTTTCTCTATAAGTTCTTTCTTCTCGGCGTATTCCACTTTGCGGTTCGCGTTCTCCTTTACGGTATACGGCTCGCCGAAAGATATTCCCCAATCAAAAAACAATTTTAATCTTCCTTTCATCGGATGCGCGCCCGTTTTCATTACGACGAATTGTCCTTTCGGCATTGACTTTAATTCGTCCGCGCTCATCAGCGGGCGCTCCGTCATTTGTAAAGACTCGGACGGATCGTTCTTCCCCTTATTCACCGAACCCGTAAGCACCGTTCTCGTTCCGAGTGCTTTGGATAAAACTTCCGCAGACGGACTATTCGGGGCAAACCCGCCGAAAATCGTGAGTTGCGTATTGTCCACGATAATCTCTTCGCCTTCCTTACCGTAGTTTTTATCCAACTGTGAAAAACTCTGTATAATCGGCACGATTTGCAACCGTCTTGAACGCGATGCCGAGAATATCATTTCCGCATCCTGTATCTTCGGCAACGTTCCGAACTCGTCGCAGAAGAAAATACAACGGTTTTTGAGTTTTCCGCCCTCTTCGTCCGCCACCGCTAATATCTCGCGGTATAACTGCTGAATGATGAGCGAAATCATAAAGAACGTCGTCGGGGCTTCTTCGGGCATTATAATAAATATAGCGGACTTTTCCGAACAGAACTTTTCCGCGTCTATCTCCGTATCGAAACAAAGGATTTGTTCGAGTTCCGAATCGAGAAAGGCGTTCAATCTTGACAGCGCGGTTGACATTACGCTCGCCATCGACTGATCGGACGCATTCAACGCCGCGCCCGCAAACCATTTCGCCTTGTGATCGTTCGGAAGTAACGCCATCAGTTCCTGAAACTGATTCTTATTTCGTTTTTCGACGGTGCAAGTAACTCTTGAATAATTTTGAACACCGACACGATATGCCGTTTCTGCGGCTCGCAAAATTCCGCAACGAGCAATATCGTTGCCGTTAGTATTCCTTCCGCCGCGTCGTAAAAGTATGCGTTCTGCCCGAACGACGCAGATTCTGCGCCCGAAAGAATTATCGTTTTGGATATGATTTTCGCATACTTTTCTGCTTTGGCTTTATACGCGAGTTGGTTCGGGTGTTCCTTGTATAAGTCCATATACTTGTTTACAAGGTTCAGCAGATTGTTGCCGTTGGATTTGGTCGGATTTCTCAAATCAATCACCGACACGTTATAGCCGTACTCTTTCGCAACGCCGCCGTAGTTTCGCATAACGTCGCCTTTGGTATCGGTAGACAAAAACGACATTCCGCTCGCGCAGGCATACTCAATGCACGGATACAACCAGTACGCCGTTTTGCCCACGCCCGCCGCGCCGATCATAAGCGCGTGAACGTCGTCCGTATCCACCATTGCCGTAGTGTTTTTCTTTCCGCCTTTGCACCCGACGATTATTCCTTGCGGCAGTTCTTCCTCTCTCGTTCTTTTGCGTTTACCGCCCGTATAAGTCGGTTTAACGCCGTTTTTTGCCTGCTTACGCCACTTGTTCGGCGTGAACGGAATATGCCTGTAAACCCGCTTTATTTCTCTTTTCGTCGCCCACCGCGCCGAACCGTGTTGTCCGTCGCCTACCGTCTTGCTTTTTATATGATTCAGCGTATAAACGTGCGCCAAAAGCGACCCGCCGCCGAGCGTACACGCCATCGCCGTAGCCGCTATTATGAGTATCGTAACCCCTGACATTCACTTACCTCCGTATTTCGTAGTATTACCTGTTCTTTCGCCGTCAATAAATCATCGTTCCAGTCCTTACCTTTTGGTATTTTTATATTGAATTCTATATTTTCCTCTCTCAATCTTTGCGCTATTCTGTATTCGGCAACGCCCCCTGCCCAGTCGTTATCCAAGCACAGAAACACTTTCTTTATATTCGGATTGTCTTTCAGCATTTGAAACAAGACCTTATCGCTCACGCCGCAACAAGCCGCGTATGAATGTTCCTGCCACCCGTCGCCTTTCATCGCTATAAACGATAGCATATCTATGGGAGCTTCGAACAAATATAATTTCTCGCCCTGCCCAGCGTAATGGAACGAGTATCCGGGCGTACAACCGGGAGCGTTGCCTTTGAACGTAGAATTCGCATAGGTGGAACGCAAATTAACGTGTTTCAGATTGCCGCCTATATCGTAACCCATAAACGCAACGTTTGCATATTTCTTCGTTTCGCCTATAAGTTTCTTTTTGAAAAACGGCACGAGAACGTCTTTCGGTATTCCGCGACGGACGTTTAAATACGCATACGCTTTTCTCGGTTCTTCGGCAAGCGCGGGCGGCTCGAACTCTCTTTTTTCCTTTGGTTTTGCTTGTTTCGGCTCGACTTGTTTTATCTCTCCCGCGCCGTCGCCAAGAATAAATTTCATTGCCTCAACGTAGGTTTTACCCATAAATTTCTGCACAAACGAAACCGTGTTCCCGCCCTTTTGCTCGTACTGATGATACCAAAGATTGCCGCGTATGGTTACTCTTTCTCTACCTTCGCCCCATTCGTATTCCGAACCGCTGCGCTTTAACCGTTCGCCTTGCCTTTCTAACATTTCCGCTATATCCGCGTTTCTTGCCGTTTCCTTTTCCTGCGGCGTGAAATATACAAACTGTGACATATCTGACCATTCCTCCGTTCCTGATATTTTTTATGAGAATAACTTGTTTTTCGTCAAAAATTTCTTGCAAAAGCGCTTGCAATTTCCTATTTTTTCGGCTATAATAACATTGAATATTAAATTAGCCGAAAAGAGGTGTTAAAATGTATATTCAACGACATGCAGAAAAAACAGCAATCGAGCTTGCGGAAATGTTCGGAGCGATACTGATTGCCGGTCCAAGACAAGTCGGCAAAACAACTATGCTCGAAAAACTTACCGACGGTATCACTTACGTTTCGCTTGACGACCCGATTATTAAAGCAAGCGCAGAAGAAGAAAGCGGAACTTTTTTCAAAGACAATCCCCCGCCCGTTTTCGTGGACGAGATTCAGAAAGCCCCCGCGCTTTTTAATCAGATAAAACTGCTGCTCGACCGCTCACATAAAAAAGGGCAATTCTTTATGTGCGGCTCTCAACAATTCAAAATGATGAAAGGCGTAAGCGAGTCACTTGCAGGTCGAATCGGACTTTGCACTTTGCTCGGCTTTTCTCTGCGCGAAACACACGCCGTAAATTGCTCATTGCCGTTTATTCCTACCGAAGAATATTTTTCGGCAAGAAAGCAAAACCTTGCCGATATAACCTACGACGAAGTTTGGAATACCGTTCAACGCGGCTTAATGCCCGAACTTTTTATAAACCCGAATTATAGTTGGCAATTATACTATTCCGCTTACGTCAGAACGTATATCGAACGCGACGTTCGGGAACTCTCCGAAATCGGCGATACGGTCAAATTTACGAATTTTATGATCGCGGCGGCGGCTTCCACAGGACAACTCGTAAACGTTGCTTCGCTTGCCCGCGACGTCGGTATAAGCGCGCCGACTGCCGAACGCTGGCTTTCCATTTTAGTCGCGTCGAATATCGTTTACTTATTGCAACCTTATTCGAACAACGTTATGAAAAGAGCAATTAAAACGCCGAAACTATATTTTCTCGATACGGGACTTGCCGCATACCTTACCAAATGGAATTCTTCCGAAGTCCTTAAAACGGGCGCGATGGCAGGGGCGTTCTTTGAAAGTTTCGTTATTTCCGAAATTATAAAGAGTTACTATAACGCAGGCATTTCCGATCCCCCTATCTATTTTTACCGCGACAAGGATATGAACGAAATCGACTTGCTGATTGAAAACAACGGCACTTTATATCCTATCGAAATCAAAAAACATGCCGATCCGCAAAAATCCGATGCAAAAGCGTTCAAACTAATAGATGCGATTCCCAACGTTAAAAAAGGACAAGGCGGCATCGTTTGTTTGTACGATAATCTTATTACTCTGACCGAAGGCGTAAAAGTTATCCCGATTAAATACCTTTGACTTTTTTTGCCGATGCGATTATTCTTATCGCATCGGCATTTATTCCAATTTCAGTCCTTGCGCCTGCTTTTTCTCTGCTATTTTACGACGGAGTTTTTTATCCGTTCTCATTATTTTCGCGCTGAATTCCGTTTCCGCTTTTTCCTGCAATACCCCGCACAAATACTTGAATAAACGACTTATACAAAGACTTATGCTTTGTTTATCGAACAACTCTTTCTGCCTGATGAGTTCCGCCGCGTATTCGTTTCCCTTTGCCTCCGCAGAACGAAGATATTCCATTGCAAGCAGTAAGTCTTTTTCCACGCCGAGGCCGAATAAATATATTCTTCCAAGCGTATATTTCGCGAAATCAAAGTCTTTTCCCGCCGAGCGTTTCAGATAGTCGATTGCTTTTTGTTCGTCTTTTCCCAAATTCTCGCCCCGCAAGTATTCTTTACCGAGAACGTATTCCGCGTACTTATTGCCGTGTTCCGCCGCTTTCAATAAATATTTTTCCGCCGCAACCGTATCCTTTTCTACTTCTTCACCTTTCAGATATAGCCTGCCGAGCGCGTATTCGGCAAATTCAAAACCTTTCGCAGCCGCAAGTTTAAGATACTCGACAGCCTTTTCTACGTCTTTTCCGAAATTATCTCCACTTAAATACTCTTTACCGAGTAAATACGCTGAGTATTTGTTTCCGCGACTTGCCGCTTTCAGCAGATATTCTTCTGCCGCAACGATATCTTTTTCTATCTCTTCGCCTTTTAAATAAAGTACACCAAGCGCGTATTCCGCGAACTCGTTTTCTTCCGCAGCCGCCTGTTTCGACCATTCGATCGCTTTCGGTATATCTTTTTCCACGCCGTCGCCGTTTAACCCCGTTGTTTTGTAACACAAATTCCATTTGTTTCATACGCCCTCCGCCTTTGTTCCTTGCAACGCCGATGAGCCGCTTCGCTTAATTTGCATCGCCTGACTGATCAACTTATATATCTTCGGCGTTATAAGACTTCTGTCCGATAAATCGCCAACCGTCAGATATTTCGTTCCGTACTTCATGTCCTTTGCCGCGCCGAGCAATATATATCCGTCTTCCGATATCCCCGTCAGGCAAATGTTGTTCAGCAAAATCTTCCCATAGATCGCCGCCCGCCTTGCCCGCTGCCATAGGCACGGCTCTGCCGACAGCAAATATACCGCGCTCACCGTTTCCTTATCTTTCCGGTTCGTCTTTTTCATTCCTTCCCGAAATGCCTGCCTGTGATGTTCGTTTCTGAAATACATTCTTTTTACCTCCGAATTTTTGCATAAAAAAAGACGTATAACTTTTTACGCTATACGTCAAATTTTTATGTAATTTTATCTTTTTGCTACCGGCTCAAAACGAAAACTTCTCGATTGTACGAGTTCGAGTCCTGCCGGAATCGGAAAATCGCCGTTTTACATCTACGGATTTTGACAGCGATTTACACACCTTCATACACGAAAAAAGCCCGATGAAATCGGACTTTTTCGGGCGAATATCTTTTTTGTCGCCATAATATGGTGCGGATGAAGGGACTCGAACCCATATGGTCTCCCACAGGAACCTGAAACCTGCGCGTCTGCCAGTTTCGCCACATCCGCATATTTATTTTTGCTTACCCGATTTTCGGAAGTTCAGACACTTTCCGTCAACGTCATCGCTGTCTTTTTCAATTCGCCGTTCAGGCTATCGATTTTCCAGACGGTGCCGCCGCTTGAAACAGCGCCGATCACCTGCTCATCTTCGATGACAAGCGCCGAATTGTCCTCCAATCCATAAGCACTGTCGTTATTATAGCACAAAATTTTATCAAAGTCAACCATTCTTGCGCCATAATGCGGAGAAATTTTTCCTTTTATCCAGCCAAGTCCCGAAAACATCGAATATTTTTCGCCGTTTCCGCCGACGGCTGAATCGGTGTACATATCCGAAAACCAGCAAATCGCCCCCGCCGAAAGCCCGCAAAGCACAACTCCGCGTTCGTACGCATCTCGAATCAGCGGCAAAATTCCCGTTTTCTTCCACTGCTCTATCATAAATACGGTGTCGCCGCCGCCCACGTAAATCATATCCGCTTTATCGAATTTTTCTTTCATGCGCGATAAATCCACGTCTTTGAACACGCACAGCGCCACGTCCGTCTTAATATCGAAAACGCCCGTGTACACTTTATGAAACGTATTGTAATACGGCATGAAATCATGGCTTGCCGTAGGCAAAAACAACGCGTTCGCTCTTCGTTCTCCCGCACGAGCTTTCGCTCTTTCCGCAATATATTCGTCTATTTTCAGCGTGGTCCGCTCTTTCAGCTCCCCTCCGCCGATTGCAATCAACGTTCTTTGCGCCATGATTTTCCTTCTCCGAAAGTCTGTCGGCGGCACGGTTTCCCGCGCCGCCTTTCAGCATTTTCCGATTTTCGTATCTTTACAGCCGGAGTTACTTCGTTCCGAACAGTCTGTCGCCCGCGTCGCCCAAACCGGGAACGATATAGCAATGCTCGTTCAGAATCGGGTCGATCGCCGCCACGTACACGTCAACGTCCGGGTGATCGGCAAGCACTTTTCTGATGCCTTCGGGGCAGGAAACGATGCAGCAAAGCTTAATATCTTTCGCGCCGCGCTTTTTAATCATCGTAATCGCGTCGGAAGCGCTGCCGCCCGTAGCCAGCATGGGGTCTACCACAAGCAACGTTCTCATTTCGCTGTCCGCGGGGAGTTTGCAGTAATATTCCACGGGCTGATGCGTTTCGGGGTCGCGGTACAAACCGATATGCCCCACTTTCGCGTTGGGAATCAGCTGCAATACGCCGGAAACCATACCGAGCCCCGCGCGAAGAATGGGAACCACGCCCACCGTGCGCCCGGAAACCATTTTGCAATGCGCGGTAGCCACGGGCGTTTCCACCTCCACGTCCTCCAGAGGCAAGTCTTTCGTCGCCTCGTACGTTTCAAGCATCGCGATTTCTTCGGCAAGCTCCATAAACTGTTTCGTGCGCGTGGATTTATCGCGCAGAATCGCCAGTTTATGCTCGATCAGCGGGTGCTGAACGTAGTGAAATTTGGGGTTATCCAAAAAGTCATACTTTTCCATTGTTGTATATCTCCTTGCTGTAGTTTTTCGGTTTTTATCATCCGGCTGTTCCGGGCTTTAGAGCAGGCTTCGGAACAAATTCCGAAGCCTGTCTACAAAAATTACCTGATATATTCTTTTTTGCAATATTTTTCTTCAATCGCCTTGATTTTGGCAATTCTTCTGTCGTGCCGCTCGCCGCCCATATATTCGCAGGTAAGAAATTCGGTAACGATTTCTTCCATCAGCCCCGCGCCGATTACGCGTTCGCCGAAAGCAAGCATATTCGCGTCGTTGTGATAACGCGTATATTTCGCGCAATACGTATCGTGGCAGTGTGCGCAACGGATTCCGGGTACTTTGTTCGCCACGATGGAAACGCCGATACCGGAAGAACAAATCACGATTCCTCTCTCGCATTCTCCTCTTGCAACGGCTTCCGCCGCTTTCAGCGCAAAATCGGGATAATCGCACGAATCCGCGGTATACGTACCGAAATCAACGTATTCGTGTCCGTTTTTTTCCAGAAACGCAAGCAACGCTTTTTTCAGATTCAATCCGCCGTGATCGCATGCTACGGCAATTTTCATACGCCTTTTCTCCTTTGAGCAACCTCTTGGGTATTTTCTTATCGATTATATCACTTTCTATCAAAAATTTCAAGCGTTTGGCGCGCGTTTGCGGTAAGTTACGGCTATATTTTTTTCGGCGCCGCCGTTCTCTTTTTTTTCGTTCCGCTCTTTGCCCGCGCTTTTCCGTTCGCGCCGCCTTTCGAAGTTTTCTTCGTCGTTTTCTTCTTTGCGCCAGTTTCAGCCTTTTTCGTCGGCTTCTTTGCCGAAGTTTTTCCGCCGCTTTTTACCGCCCGCGGCTTCTTCGTAAACCACTTTTCTTCGATGGCGGGAAACGCCGCGATGATTTTTTCCAGCGTTTCCGCATACGTCTTTTCGTCTTTTCCGTACGGGTCGGGAATATCCTCTCCCGTGAGTTCCGCAAAACAGAAAACGTTATTTTTCCCCGACGGCTTCCCAGCCTCTTCCAGAAAACGCTTTCTCGCGGGTTTTAAAAGTTCGCTTTGCGCGCGCGTCATGCAGATAATGATATCCGCCGATAAAAGCGTTTCTTTCGTTAGCGAAGTGGAAGAAAAATATGGCAGCGCGAGTCCGGTATTTTCCAGCGTTTTCGCCGCTTTGTCGTTCATATCCCGCTCGGTCGGCGAAACTTTCAAGCCCGCCGAAGTAGCCACCGCGGGCAAGCCTTTGCGTTTGATTTCCGCCGAAAACGCCGCTTCCGCCATCGGCGAACGGCAAGTGTTTCCCGTGCAGACAAACACTATTTTTTTAATTTTCTGCTTCGCCATCTTCCGGTTTTCTCTCCCTCGGCAGAATCCGCCGCGCCTCTTCTTTCATTTCTTCAATGCGGCACGTCCGCTGAAACGCAGGCTTTGCGCAGACGATTCAAAACGCCCGCCATCACCCCGTCTTTTTGCTTCGGCTCCACGGCAATCAGTACGTCAGCCGTTTTTTCCGCCTGCCTGAGAAGCGCAAACAGATTTTCCGCCATCTCCTCGCCCGTCGCGCCTAAATCCAGTACGGAATATCCCGCCGCGGTCAGCTCAACGGCAACAACGTGTTCGCACAAAATATACGCGCGCCTCCCTTTCGCGGCTTCCTCCGCCGCCTTTTTCGCCGCCTTGTCCGCCTCGTTTTCCGTAAACAGCGCCGTTTCGCATCTCGGCGAATAATGTTTATACATCATTCCGGGACTTTTCGCCCTGTCGCCGGGTTTTAAAACAGGCTCGTACACGTCGCATCGTCCGCACACCGCGGCAATCATCTCCCGCGTAATCAGCCCCGGCCGCAAAATCACGGGATAATCGCCCGTAACGTCCGCCACCGTACTTTCGATGCCGCCGCTGCACGCCCCGCCGTCTAAAATCAGCGGAATTTTTCCGTTGAAATCGTCGAACACGTGCTGCGCGGAAGTGGGCGAAACGTGCTTCGATAAATTCGCGCTCGGCGCCACAATCGGAATATCCACTTCCCGCAGAAACGCCTGCGCGTCCTTATGCGACGGCACGCGTACGGCAAGCGTGTTCAGCCCGCACGAAACGCGCGGCGATACTTTGCCCGTGGAAGGATACACCAGCGTGAGCGGTCCCGGTAAAAACGCCTCGCGCAGTTTTTTCGCGTACGGCGGATCGTAATCGATGATTTTCGATAAATCGTACGCCTCGTGCACGTGCGCTATCAGCGGATTATCGTTCGGGCGTCCCTTGATTTCGAAAATACTCTTTACGGCGTCGTCGTTTTTCGCGTCGCCTCCCAGCCCGTACACCGTTTCGGTGGGCATCGCCACCACGCCGCCGGAAAATATAATCTCCCGAGCCTCTTTCAGCGACGCGGCGTTGACTTTTTCTATTCGCGTAATCATTGCTATGTACTTCTTTCCGCTTAAAACGGCGGCTCGTCCTCAGGCGGCGGCGCGTTGAATCCCGCCGATTCGAGAACGCTCTCTTCCTCGTCGAACGAACGCGGTCTGCCGAACTGCGGCGGCTCTTCCGGGCGGTTCTCGCCGTCCTCGTCCACAAACTTCGTGGATTCGCCGATAAATTTCAGCTGCACTCTCCCCGGCGAACCGTTTCTGTGCTTGGCGATATTGATTTCCGCCGCCCCTTTCACGATTTTTCCGCTGGCAAGTTCCTCCGCCGTCGCCGTCATTTCGGGGCGGTTGATGAACATTACGATGTCGGCATCCTGTTCGATGGCGCCCGATTCGCGGAGGTCGGAAAGCTGCGGTTCTTTCGTCTGCATACGCCTCAGCTGCGAAAGCGCGATAACGGGCACTTCCAGCTCTTTCGCGATGATTTTCAGATCGCGCGTAATCGAAGCGATTTCCTGCTGACGGTTTTCCGCGCCCGCAAGCTTCGAATCCCCGCCGGACATCAGCTGAATATAGTCGATCATAATAAGGTCGAGCGCGCCCGTTTTCGCTTTGAGTCTGCGGCATTTCGATTCGATTTCCGAAGGCGTGGTACGCGAAGAATCGTCCACGTAAATGGGCGCGTCTTTCAGCCGTTCCGCCGCGTCGATGAGTTTTTTCCAGTCCGGCGCGGAAAGTTCGCCCGAAAGCGCCTTAGCCATGCTCACGTTCGCATACGAACATAAGAGTCTTTGCACGATCTGCGCGCGCGGCATTTCAAGCGAGAACACGGCGCACACCTTATGGTTGCACATTGCCGCATGTTCCACGATGTTCATCGAAAACGAAGTTTTTCCCACGCCGGGGCGCGCCGCCAGTACTATCAGGTCGGATTTCTGCAATCCGTTCGTCAGCTGGTCGAAGCGGCGGAAGCCCGTCTCCACGCCGCGGTACGCGTTCTTGTCGAGGGAAAGCGATTCGAATTTCTTCAGTACGCCGTCCACCACGTTTTCTTCCTGCATGCCTTTCAGCGACGAACGGTCGGTCTGCCGGGAAATATCGTAAATACTCTTTTCGGCAAACGCCAGCGTCTGCTTCTCGTCGGTGGAAGAAGCGCAGGCTTCTATGATTTTCTGCGAAGCGCGGATGAGTTTCCGCGAAAGCGAATCGCGCTTCACGATATCGAAATACGATTTATAGTTCGCCGCGGAAGGCGTAATCTGCGCCAGTTCCGTCAGGTAGGCAATCCCGCCGGCTTTCGCCAGATTTCCCTCGCTTTCCAGCTGGTCGGAAAGGGTTACGAGATCGATGGGACGGCGCGAGCCGAACACTCTTTTCATCGCGTTCAGCACGTAGCGGTTGCTTTCTCCGTAGAAATCCTCTTCTTTCAGAGGTTCCACGATGTCCGCCGCCGTTTCGTTATCGATCAGCATACACCCCAGAAGCGCCATTTCCGCGTCGTTGTTGTGCGGCAGCACGTTGGTTGCGTTCGCCATAATTTTCCTCTTTCTCCGTCGGTTATCTTTCCCGACGTTCTGTATCAGTCGTCAATCTTTTCAAACGCTTCAAGCGTTTCTTCGAATTCCTTCATCGCCGTTTCGAAAGGCGCTTTCGTGGTAAGGTCCACGCCCGCACGCTTTAAAATGGAAACGGGATCGGTGCAGCACCCGCCCGAAAGGAACGAGAAGTAATCTTTCACCGCGCTTTCGCCTTCGGTAAGCACTCTGTGCGCGATGGAAATCGCCGAAATAATGCCCGTCGCGTACTTGTACACGTAGAACGAACGGTAGAAGTGTGGAATACGCGCCCATTCGTAAGAAATTTCCTTATCGTGTATAATCGCGTCGCCGTAATATTTCTTGTTCAGCGCATAATACGTCGCGCACAGGTTTTCGTCGGTCAGCGGCTCGCCGTCCTCCGCCATCTTGTGCACGATTTGTTCGAATTCGGCAAACTGCGACTGACGGAACAACGTAGTGCGAATCATATCCATATAATAATTCAGCAGGAATTTTTCCGTTTTCTTGTCACCCTTTTCGCGCGCGGATTTCAGAAGGTGCTTCAACAGCAGCACTTCGTTCACCGTGCTGGCGATTTCCGCAAGGAAAATCGTATAATCCGCCTTGGGGTACGGCTGCGCCGCCGAAGATTTATAGGTATGAATCGAATGCCCCATTTCGTGCGCGATCGTGAAAATCTCGTTGGTGGTACGCTGGTAATTCAACAGCACGTACGGATGCGTATCGTACGAACCCGTGGAATACGCTCCGCTCTTCTTTCCTTCCGTTTCGCAAACGTCTATCCAGCGCTCGTCTTTCGCGCGGCGCAACAGCGCCTGATAATCCTTTCCGAGCGGCGCCAGCCCCTCCACAACGATGTCGTACGCCTCTTCGTACGAAACGCTGATATCCGCGTTTTCCACCAGCGGCATATAAATATCGTACATATGCTGTTCTTTCAAGCCGAGCACTTTTTTCCGCAACGCGATATAGCGGTGCATCAGCGGCAGCGCGCCGTCTACGGCTTCAATCAGATTTTCGTATACGCTCTTCGGCACGTCCTCGCCGTGCAAAGCCATTTCGAGGCAGCTTGCGTATCCGCGCGCGCGGCAGAAGAACACGTCCTTTTTCACGTTGCCGTAGTACGTCTGCGAAATCGCGTGAATCAGCTTGATGTACGCGCCGTAATACTTTTCGAACCATTCCTTTCTTTCTGTCGCGTTTCCTTTTCTCAGCGCCACGCCGTAGCCGCCGTGCGTGATTTTTTCCGTCTTTCCCTCAAACGTAGCTTCGGGCAGATTCAGATCGGCGTTGTCCAGCATCGAAAATACGTCGTGATACCCGTCCGTAACTTCCGCCGCCATCGCAAGCAGCCGTTCTTCTCCCTCGGAAAGCACGTACTTTTTGGATTTTTCAATCTTCTGCAGCAGATAATCGTAATCCGCGAAATCCTTGTCCGCAATGTACTCTTTCAGTTTCTGTTCGGGCAACGCCGTCAGTTCGGGGTCGATAAACGCCGTTTTCGCCATGAACTTCGAATATAAAGACATCATCGAAGAAACCGCGCTGTTCCACTTCGCGTTCCGAAGGTCCTCGTCGCGCTTCATCGAGGCGTACAGAAACAGCTTTTCCAGCTTTCTCATGCCCTCGTATTCTTTCGCAAACAACGCCAGCAGACTGTCTTTGTTCCCCAGCTTGCCCTTGAACGCGCCCTCGTAATCGAAATCCGCGTATTCCTTTTCCATCGCGTCTTTCGCTTCTTTCCACGCTTCGTAAGAAGGAAAAATTTCCTCCGTTGCCCAGCGATACTTTTCTTCTACTTCGTTTCTTTCCATTTTATATATACTCCTTGATGTTTTTTACATATTTCCAGGCGCGCCCGCCGCTTCGTCCGCGGGTTTTTCCGCTTCCTTTGCATTCTCCGCCGCGCTTGCCGCAGGGTTTTCCGCTCCTTCCGAAGCGCCCTCGCCTCTTTTTAAAATCTCGTACGCCACCACGAAATTGCTCTGCACCACGTACCGCACGTAATCGCCCGCTTCGAAGGGCGGCAGACTTTTTTCCGCGTCCCAGTACGCTTCGCGGCGCATCCATTCCTTTTTCTTTTTGCTCCAGGTTTTAAACACACAGGAAATCGCGTCCACGTTGTCTTTCTGCAAGTCGTTGAGTTCGAACCCCACGAAATAATTTTCTTCAACGTTCTTCATCCCCTCGGACAAATAATACATCATCTTGTAGTATCTGTTCACCCGATGATATTTGATGCCCATGTACAAAAACAAAAACACGATGAACAGCGCCGTGGAAATAAACATCACCGCTTTCGGCAACGCCTGCATCTTATCTTTGTACGGCAGCGAGGTATAATACGCCAGCGAAGCGATCGCCAGCGCGATATACGCGCCCAGCACGATATAAAACACCCGCTTTACTTTCTTTCTCTGGTCTACGATCGCGTTGAAATCTTCGTCGTCAAACACCCGTTCCATTTTTCTCTCCTTCGTCCTTCCGCGCAAAGCTCCGTCGCCGCGCGGTTTTTGATACGGAATTTTTTTCAGCTATTTTTGAACAATGCGCTTATTTTATCCGTAAAAGCGTAATATTTCGTGCTGAACGTGCGGCATCTCACCGCCCAGCCGGGCACCACTCCGCAGATATCTTCCAGCCGGTACGCCCGTTTCAGATGCGAACGCAGATTTCCGTTCTTATCCCGCTGCAACCACCTGCCGTCGGTGCTGTTGTACGTATTGTCGCCGAGAATCAGCACTTCCCCTTCGCCCAGTTCGTAAACGCAGCCTTCCAGCGTATAAGAAACGTTCTGCGGCTGCGCTTCCAGCTCGGTGTATTCCGTAATTCCTTTTTCTTTCTGCTCCGCCGTCAGATAATAAATTCTGCCGTTTTCCTCTTTTACGGTATCGCCGGGCAGCCCCACCAGCCGTTTCACCAGAAAATTCACCGTCTGCGTTCCGCCCGAAGTTCCGCGGCTTACGAACGGCGCCGCCAGAATATCTTTGTACTTTTCCGTATCGTGGTACTCTCTCACGTCCACAATCACCACGTCGCCCCGTCCGGGCGTTTTTGCATACCGCAAAAAGCCGCCCTCGCCCGTATCGGCAAACTGCATAAACAGCCTGTCCCCGTTTTCCAGCGTGGGCAGCATCGACGATCCGTCCACGTCGATTCTTGCGAACGACGCCACGAATACGCCGCGGAACAGCATAAAAATCAACACGACGAGAAACAGCGAAACAAAAAACCGTACGTTCGATTTTCTTGCTTCGCTCCGGTACGCTTCCTCGTACAACGGCGAGACGTTCAGCCCGCCGTTCTCTCTGTCGTTTGCTTTTTCCTGCCTCATAATTCTGCCTGTACGTATCTTTCCCGTTTCTTTACAGCCACAGCACGTTCGCCACGGGCACGGGACAATTCTCGTTTTCAGGGCGGATGACGATGGCGATGCCTTTCGAAAAACCTTCCAGCGATCCGCCCGTGCGTTCGTCTTTCAGCTCCGCCGCGCGCAGCACCACCCGTTTCCATTTTCCGCCGCCCGACACGGGCACGATTACGGAATATTCTCCGCCCGTTCCGCGCTCGCCCGTTTCCACCGTAATTTTTACGGAAGTATCCTCTTTCGAATATAAATCCATTTTCAGCGCCGCGCCGTCGTCCGCCACAAACCGAGGCGAACTGATGCGGTATGTTCTGATGCCCGCGGAAGAATATACGCCCGTGATTCCGCCGTAACCGGCAATCGTTTCCGGCATGCTTTCCTTCTCCAGAAAAATGCCGCCCAGCGCTTCGGCGCGGTAATCCGCCACGGCGAACCCGTCTTTTTCTCCCGCCGAAATCACCCGTTCTTTCACGCAATCTCCGCCTTTGATTTTCAGGCGTTTTCCCACGACGGGCGAAACAGTTTTAAAGCCGTTCACGAATTCCGCCGAAGCGTACGCAAACGCGTATTCCGCGCCCGAAAAGGGTTCGCACCCGCACGAAAAACGGCTGTCTTTCATGTCTCCGCCCGCAACGATTTTCACGCGTTGCCATGCGCGGCAGGAAGAAACCTGCCCGCTCCGCCCTTCCGCATAATACACGGAAAGCGTTTTCACCAGCGCGTCCTCATCCGTTTTCGCCGTCATCTCCAGTTTTCCGTCCGCACCCTCCGTTACGGTAAGTTCGATCGGCTTCGGAATATAAATATGCCGCCCTTTCAGATGCCGCTCCAAAAACAAATCGATGTCGGTCAGGGCATACGGACCGATGCACTTCCCGCTGTCCGCCGAATATACAATCGCGCTTCCGTCAGGATTTCCCAGCCGCACGAACGTATCGTACGCCCGGTCGCAATCGAAAAACGTATCTTCCATCGCGCAGCACATCAGCACGGGGCACTTCACGAACGGCGCGTAAGATTCCGCCTCCACGCCCGCGATAAACGCGCGCACGGCGTCCGCTTCTTCCCCTGCGTCCTGCGATTTTTCGCCCGCGGCAGACGTCGCGCCCCACTTCGGTGTGGATAAATGGCTTCTCCAGCCCGCCGCGTTCACAATCGCCGCGCAGGAAATATCGGGCGAAAGCGTAATCATCCAGGCGATTTCTCCGCCGAGCCGCACCCCCGATACGCCGATTTTCGAAACGTCGTTCCGCGTTTTCAAGTATTCCAGCGCGTATAAAGCAACGTACGCCCATTCCATCCATGCGCTGTTTTCCACGCTCTCCGATTCGAGATACGCGGGCGCGCCCGATACTTCGTAATTCGCGTAATCCGCCGCTTCGGGGTACACCGTATAATTTTTCTTTCCGCCGTCCGTTTTTTCTTCCGCTGCGGTTTCTTCCTCTTCCGCCGCCGTATCGCTCTCCGTTTCTTCGCCCGTGCCTTTACCGCCGCGCCGTCCGCAATAATCGGGAATCAGCGTGGCATAGCCTTTCGCCGCGAAATAATCGGCAAGCTCCGCGCCGTCGTCGTCCGCGTCGGGCAGCAACAAAAGAGCGGGCGCCGCTTCGGCGCCGTGCGGCTTCGTAAACCGCGCGAAAATTTTCACCCGTCCGCCGTCCGCAAGAAGATGCCCGTCCAGCCGTACGTTCTGCGCAACAAAACCTGCGGGCGTAAGCGTTTCCGCTTCCGTTTCCGCATTCAATGCCTGCGACAAATCGAATTTTTTCCAGATGGTAACCGGGCTTAAAATCATTCCTGCACCTTTTTCAGCTTTAATTTCTCCCATTTTTTCGCTGTTTTATACGAAAAAACAAGGTTTGGCAACGCCAAAGAAATATTTTACGCGATTTTATCGAAAATCCGTCGGAAAGCCTTGCTTTTCGCGAAAAAAACCGCTATAATTAACGTACTTGTTCTTCGGCGGGCACGAATTACATTCCGCTGCTTATACGCCATTATACAACATTTTTCAAAAGAAATCAACCGTAGAAAGAACAAAAAGATAATTTTCGTTAAATTTTCTTTTTCCCGCCCGACCGTTCCGGAATCACGCCTCTTTTCTTCGAACGGCGCTTTTCCCCTCGTACGGCAGGTTCTTGCGACGGCGATTTTCTTCCTTATCATAGCGCTTGTCGCGCATCTTCGCGCGCCGATTTAAACTTTATTAAAACGCGCGCCGAAAAGCATCGCGCGCCCGGAAAACAAAAAATTACTTACGGGGGGCTGTTCCATGTCTTTCTGTTCCTTTTCAAAAGAATATGCCGAAAACGATTACACGCTGATCGAAAATCGGTTTTTAACGAAATATATGCCGGAAGCGGACGGATTCTTCGTAAAAGTATACCTTTACGGTTTGCTTTTATGCCAGAATACCTCTTCCGATTTTTCCGTCGCGTCGATGGCGGAAGTTCTGAAAACCACCGAGGATAAAATACGCGACGCGTTCTGCTTCTGGGAAAATTACGATCTCGTGGAGATTCTTTCCAAAGAGCCGTTCGCCGTTTCGTATCTGCCCGTGCGTACGGCGACGGGGCGCCCCACGCGCATCAATTATTCGCGCTATGCCGATTTCAATAAAGAACTTCTCAGAAAAATGAGCGCAGTCGGCAAAGACGTCGGCTACGCCCAGAGCGTGAAATATATGCAGTTTCTCGACGAAAACGAAATGCAGCCGCAGGCGTTTCTGCTGATTGTGGAATACTGCATTTCCAAACAGGGAGAAGCGGTTTCGCCCGCGTACATATT
>DLQW01000054.1:18232-19646 GCA_002474405.1 Christensenella sp. UBA7597
AAGGCTTATACACTTACGAACAGGTGGAAAAGGCGCTTTCTTCCTACAACGCGCACGAAAAAGAACTGCTGGCGTTGTTCGCCGCCATGAAAATCGCGGGCGCGCCGGACGAATCGGATTACGCCGCTTACACGCGCTGGACGGAAGAAAAAGGCTTTACCTTCGCCGCCGTACGCGCCGCGGCAAAACATCTCAAAAAAGGCACGATGCGCGGGCTCGACGGCGTACTTTCGGAACTTTCCGCACGCGGAAAAACGGAAGAAAAAGAAATCGACGCCTACCTTACCGAACGCGAAAATTGCGCCGCCGCCGTATATAAAATCGCGCGGAAGCTCGGCGCGAAAGTGGAAAATCCCGCGGCGTACGTGGACGAATACGCCGAAAAATGGTTCAATTACGGCTTCGAAGAAGAGAGCCTCTGCGATCTCGCCGTCTACTGCTTCAAATGCAATCTCACCGATTTCGCGGCGCTCGATTCGCTGGTGGAACAGCTGTTTGCGAAAGGCGTCGTGGGCGCGGAAAGCGTACGGGAATTTTTAAAGACGAAAAACGACGAACTGAAACTGTTCGAAAAACTGCGCGCCGTCTGTCCCGGTCTCAAAAAATCCGCCGCGAATCTTTCCATGCTGGAAACGTGGAAAAGCTGGAATTTCGGCGACGATATGATTTCGGAAGCCGCCAGACGCGCCTCCGTTTCCTCCTCCCCCGTGCCGTATATGAATAAGATTCTCTCGGAATGGAAACGCGAAAATATTTTCACGCCCGAAGCGGCGGAAAAGGAAATCGCCGTCGCCTCTTCCGCAGGCGCAAACGGCGCATCGAACGCTTTTACCGGCAACCGATTCGTTTCCCCTTCCGTCATCGCGGCGGACGAGCGCTCGAAACGGGAAAAATATTACGCGGCACTGCGCGAAAAAGCCGTTTCCGCAGCGGAAAAAAATCGCGCCGCGGCAGGAAAAATCGCGGGCTTTGCGGAAAACGAAAAAAATCTTTCGAAAATGGAAATCGACCTTGCGAAAGCGGAAATTTTCAACGCTTCGTCTCTGCCCGCACTGCTGGAAGAAAAGCGGAAACTGCTTGAAACGCGGCGTGCCCTGCTTATGAAAATCGGCTTGACGGAAAAAGATTTAGCTCCGAAATTTTCCTGCGAAAAATGTTCGGATACAGGCTTTTTACCGGACGGCAAAGCCTGCGATTGCTACAAAAACGTAGGAAATTAACCGGGCTTTTCCGGACAAAAACGCCGAAAGCAAAATTTTTGCATGAATTTTATAAAAACGGGGCAAAAACGCTTGCTTTTTCGCCGAAAATAAAGTAATATAATAAAGCTTTCTTCCGAAGGCGGAAAGTTTAGTTTCCGTACAATCCGAAAGAAAGCTTGCATAGAAAATGCAGAGATGTCCGAGTGGTTTAA
>DLQW01000054.1:19684-20462 GCA_002474405.1 Christensenella sp. UBA7597
GAGCACGATTGGAAATCGTGTGTAGGTTAATCGCTTACCGGAGGTTCAAATCCTCTTCTCTGCGCCAGATAAAACCTAAGTTGAACTATTGTGTTCGACTTAGGTTTTCTTTTTCGCTGTTTTGCCTGTTTTTGCTTCATTTCAACGGCATTTTTGCTCGTTTTGGCATTTTTGCATTTGTTTAGTTGTAATAAAAATAGTTCGTATCGCTTCGACTATGCCTCTTTTTTATACGAACTTTTTCAATAAATCAAAAACCTACACTCGCATTATCAATCGAAAATTTTCATATTTCACGAATTTGCGGTTTTGTATCACTCGCGCTATTTTTACGTTTTTATTATAAAAAGAAAAACCCTGACTTGCGTCAAGGTCTATCGGTCGCGGCGTATTGTACGTGATAATCATTTTATCGTCGTACAATTTTATCTCTTTTATTAAATATTCTATCAGCAATTTCGGTGTTTTTTCAAGTCCCGCTCGATAATACATTAAAATTTCTTCTCTCGATAGCCGATACGCCGTTTTCGATTTTTCTATCGTCAGGTTTTTCTGCAATTCGTCGAGTTTTGCTTCCAACTCGCGCATACGGTTCATTGTTGTTGCCGTCGCTCCGCCTTGTTCCACCGCATTCATTATATTTGTTATCGTATTTTCCGTTCGTCTTATTTCTTTTTCAAGACTTCCGATTGCCGAATTTTCTTCAATGATCTTTTCCTGATATGCGAGCAACCCGTCTGCAATTTCATCCTGTATTTCCGGTTTACTCATCATTTCG
>DLQW01000002.1:0-1404 GCA_002474405.1 Christensenella sp. UBA7597
TTTATGCAGGCAAGGGGAAGCTACGAAGCGGTGAAAATTTTTCGGTGAATGTATAAAAATTTTGTAACCGGGCTATAAAATACGCGTTGCGGAAAGCAACGGTGAAAAAATGAGGTTCGGTATGAAAAAAAATTGCATAACTTTTTTTGCTTCAATCATAATAATTTTGTCGGCGCTGTTGATTACCGCGTTTTCCGCGGGAACGCTCGGCGGGGTCGGCGGCGATAATTCCGGCGGCGTTACGGCGGAATATCTGCGGATTCATATCCGCGCGGATTCGAACGAGGACGCGGCGCAGCGCGTAAAATACGAAATCCGCGACGAAGTGGTGGATTTTCTTATTCCCGTGCTTGCCGTTGCGCACGATAAAGAAGCGGCGAAAGCCGCGATACGGCGGAATTTCGACGGTATAGAGGCTGTGGCGGACAAGGTGCTTGTTCGCCGCGGGTTCGGTTATCGGGCGAAAGCCGAGCTGAAAAAGGAATACTTTCCGTCGCGCGTGTACGACGGCGTTACGCTGCCCGCGGGGGAATACGAAGCCCTGATACTTTGCCTTGGCAGCGGCGAAGGAAACAACTGGTGGTGCGTGGCGTATCCGCCGCTGTGTTTTTCGACGGCGGGAGGGAAAAACGTGGCGTATAAAAGTCTGATTCTGGAACGGATTGCGGAATGGAAAGCGCGGCGGAACGGCGATTGACGGCGGGCGGCGGCGCGGGCGGCAAAAATCGCGGCGGCGCGGGAAAAAATTAAATAAAATACGAATAAAACGCACATTCCTCTTACATACTTTTAGAAAACCGACGACCGCGAGGGCGGGCGTCAAGGAGAGGAAAGGATGAAAAGAGTGAAAAGGATAGCTGTGGCTGCCGCGGGGTTGTTTATTTACTGCTGTGCGGCGGCGGTTGCGGCGCCGAGGGCGAAAGCGTACGAAACGGGCGCGTATACCGCGGAATACGGCGCGGACGGCGCTTCTGTTTCCGCCGTGGCGGTGCTTCGCAAAGGATCGAAGGGCGACGAAGTGAAAGAAGTGCAGCGTCGGCTGAAACAGTGGGGGTACTATTCGGGAAGCGTGGACGGCATATTCGGCGCGGGAACGCGCGCGGCGGTGATTTCGTTTCAGAAGAAGAACGGCTTAACGGCGGACGGCGTGGTGGGCAAAGCCACGTACAAGGCGCTGGGAATGACGGCTTCTTACAACGTGCTGGCGGGCGGCGGTAGCGGCGGTTCGACGTATACGAGTTCCGATTTGTATCTTCTGGCGAAAACCATTTATGCCGAGGGCAGAGGCGAGCCGTACACGGGGCAGGTGGCGATAGGCGCGGTGATTCTGAACCGCGTAAGAAGCTCCGCTTTTCCGAACAGCGTTTCGGGCGTGGTGTATCAGAAAGGCGCGTTTACGGCGGG
>DLQW01000002.1:1440-4435 GCA_002474405.1 Christensenella sp. UBA7597
TTTCCGACGGGCAAATCAATCTTTCGCCCGATTCCACGGCGATGAACGCGGCGCAGGACGCGGTGAACGGGTGGGACCCGACGGGGGGAGCGATTTATTATTATAACCCCGCGGTGGCGACGAGCTCGTGGATTTTTTCGCGAAAGACGGTTACGGTGATCGGGAAACACGTGTTTGCGGTGTAAGGAGCGCTTCGGAGCCGTCCGGCGCGGGCGCGACAAGGAAAGTGTGAAAAGGAGAGAAAAGGATGCAGGAAACGAAAACGGGTAAAAACACTTCTTCCGGCGAGGAAAAAGTGGAGAATATCGCAAAGGAAAAGGCGGAAAAAGGCGCCGCGGGAAAGCAGTGGAAAAAGTCCGTTGCAACGAAAAACGCGGGGGGCAGAGGCGGAAACAACGCGAAAAGCGCGGAGAAGAAGCAGGAAAACAAGGAGAAGAAGCAAAGCGAGAAATCGGCGGCGAAAAAGCGCGTGGAGCTGGCTTTGAAGAAAGAGGAGCGCAAGGCGGAGAAGCAGAAGGCGAAAGCGGAGCGCGCGAAAAAACGTGCGGAAGCGCGGGCGGCGAGAAGAGAAAAACGGCTTGCGGCAAAGGAAGAACGCAGAAAGAAGCGTCTGGACGGAAAAGAACACCGCAAGGAGCGGGAAATCGCGATGAAAGAGAAGCGGGCGGCGGCGAAAGCGGAACGCAAAGCGCTGCATGCGAAACGGCGCGCGGAAAAGGAAAAACGCCGCGCGATACTGAAATCGGAAACGCGCGAGGCGCGCGCGAAGCGGCTTGCCAAAGAAAAGGAAGCGCGCATTGCGGCGAAAAAGGAAAAACGCGAAAAAAAGTACCGCCTGAAATTGCAGCGGCGCGACGCGGCTTTGAAGAGAAAACAGCAGCGGCTTGAAAACAGAGAGCGCAGGCGCAGCGAAAACCATGCGCCCGGCTTCGGCGGCTGGCTGGCGGCGGTGATTTCGCTCGGCGTGGTTACGCTGGCGCTGGGCACCGTGGTAACGGTGGAAGCGGTGAGAATGAATCAGGCGGATATGGCGCTTTCCACGGGATACCGCGGCGCGCTGTACGAGCTGACGGGGACGATTTCGGACGTGGACGGCGACCTTTCCAAGGCGCGCGTGGCTTCCGGCAGACAGACGCAGAGCGAACTTTTTACCGATTTGCTTGTGAAAACGAGACTGGCGGAAAGCACGCTGGAAAAATTCCCGGTGGATAGCGAAACGGACGTGAACATGACGGCGTTTTTAAACCGTACGGGCGACGTGGCGCAGGGGATTCTGGAAAAGCTGCGCGCGGGCGAACAGCTTTCGGAGAACGATTATAAAACGATTGAAACGCTGTATGCCGTAAACCGGAAGATTCTGACCGAGCTGACGGAGCTTTCGGAAGAGCTGAGCGATAAAGACATGGCGATGTTCATGAAAGATAAGGCGGGCAACAAGGTGTACGAACACTTCCGCAATATTGAAAATTACGCCCTCGAAGGGGGCATCGCAGAGGGAAACGAGGGGGGTATAGCCGCGACGAACGGCTCCCCTTCGGAAAATTCCGACGGGAAAAAGAACGCGGAAGGCGGCGTATCTTCGGCGCAGGCGGAGGAGATATGCCTGAAGTATTTCGCGGATTACGACATAGCGGAAATCATGTATGCGGGAGAGACGGAGTCGGGAAAAATCGACGCGTTTAACTTTTCGATGACGGACGCGCAGGGGAGGAAGATTTACGCCGAGATTGCGAAAGAGAACGGGGCGCTGGTGGGCTTCGATTTCTTTGCCGATTGTTCCGCGAAGAATTTCGATATCGATAACGCGCTGACGATTGCCGAAAACTATCTGGATTTTCTGGGGTATGAAAACATGACGGCGGTGTGGGTGAACGAAAGCGGCGTAAACGCTACTTTCCTTTTCGTGTATGAGGAAAACGGCGTGGCGTACTACCCGGACAGCGTGAGCGTGAAAGTGTGCGAAGAACGCGGTAAAGCGGTGGGATTCGCTGCGAAAAATTTCCTGAATAATCATAAGCGCCGCGGGCATGTGCATGCGGGAACGGAAGCGGCGGAAACGCTTGAAACGGCGGCGAAAAAGCAGCCCAAACCCGCAAAACCGCCGAAGGGGAAGAAGCCTAAGATGATCGGCGAGGAACAGGCGGAAAAGGCGTTGAATTCGCGACTTACGGTGCTTTCTTCGCGCAAAGCGGTCATTAAAAAGGGCGACCGCGAAAGACTTTGCTACGAATTTGCGTGCAGCTACGGCGAGGACGGATATTTCGTGTATGTAGACGCGTTCAGCGGCGAGGAAATTCAGGTGAACCGCGTGCTGGCTACGGCGCAGGGGCAGTACCTGAGATAAAGGAATGTTTAACGGTTTTTTTGGAAAGGAAAAAGGCTATCGCAGAAAGTATCTGCGGTAGCCTTAAATGGTTTTTATAGAAAATAAGTTGCGCCCCTCATCAGTCAACTTCGTTGACAGCTTCCCCCCAAGGGGAAGCCCACGAAAGAGGCATAAATTTTGATTTTAAGCGGGTTTGATATGGGGCAGTGCGGTATTCGACTGCCCCTCATCACCTCGCATTGCGAGGAGCTTCCCCCCGGGGGGAAGGCTATATCAAAGGTATAAATATTAAATTCAAACGGTTTTGCAACAGTCCGTTACAAAACGGGCGATGCCCGCCCCCGAAGGGGAAAGCAAGAGAAAGGCGATGATTTAAAATTTAAACGGTCTGATGCGGGGCTAACGGTAGTCGGCTGCCCCCTCATTCGTCCAAAGCTTCGCTTTGTCCACCTTCTCCCCAAGGGGAAGGTTATATCAAAGGCAAAAATATTAAATTCAAACGGTTTTGCAACAGTCCGTTACAAAACGGGCGATGCCCGCCCCGAAGGGGAAAGCAAGAGAAAGGCGATGATTTAAAATTTAAACGGTCTGATGCGGGGCTAACGGTAGTCGGCTGCCCCTCATTCGTCCAAAGCTTCGCTTTGTCCACCTTCCCCCCAAGGGGAAGGC
>DLQW01000008.1:0-422 GCA_002474405.1 Christensenella sp. UBA7597
GGCTACGCCCCTCATCAGTCTGTTTCACAGACAGCAGGCTGCCGAAGCTGCCTTAAACGGCAGTTCGGCAAGAAAAGCCCCCCAAGGGGAAGCCTTGAAACAGCTGACAATTTTTGCCGAAAAAATGAAGTTTACTGAATTTTTTTCAGGCAAGGGGAAGCAAGGGCGGCGGCTGCCTTTTTGTTTGAAAAATTACAAACAGAAAACAAGTTGCGCCCCTCATTCGCCTCGCTGCTGCTCGGCACCTTCCCCCCGGGGGGAAGGCATGAAGCGGCTGAGTATTTTATGCGGGTGAGGGGAGAAAGAAAAAAATTGTAAAAACTTGTGAAAACAAGGTGAAATCGCTTGCCTGTTTTGTTTGGCGATGATATAATAAAATTATAAAAAATTTATTTTTTCGCGGGGCGCGCCCCTTGTTTTAA
>DLQW01000008.1:495-1338 GCA_002474405.1 Christensenella sp. UBA7597
AACCGGATAAGTTAAAACAAGCCGAAGCCGCTGCGGAAAGAAGGAGAAAATAATATGAAATCGGGTGGCTTTTTCAAAAAATTCGGCGTGTGTGCTCTTTCGGCGGCGCTGTGCGTTTCGGCGTTTTCCGCGTGCGGTAAAACCGACGGAAACAAAATCGACGGAAATACCGACGTTTCGGACGTGAAATCGGAACAGGTGAAAGACGAGGCGGCGTGGAAAGCGGCGTTCGACGTTTCGAAATTTACGAATTTTACGATGAAAACGGAAGAAACGCGTACGACGGGCGGGCAGAGCTCGCAGGAAAAAATCGTGTACAAATACGCCGGAAATAAGGTGTATTATTCGACGTTCACGAAAAACGGCAACGGAAACGACGAGCAGCATGACGTGTATTTTGCGAAATCGAACGACGTATGGGCTGCTTACGGCGTGAATTTCGAAAACGGCGCGAAAACCACCGAGAGCGCCTACGATATGGCGGATCATTCCGAATTCGAGTATATCGTTTCGGGCGATATGGGGATTACTCCCGTGAGCCAGCTGGCGCAGACGATTGCTTTCGATAAAGTTACTTACGACGAAACCGCAAAAGGTTACTTATATGAAGTAGAAGGACAGGGCACGGCAACGATTAAAATCGCGGGCGGATTGTTTGCGGGGTATATCATGACGACGGCTACGGGCGAAGGCGACGCAAAAACATCGCTGGAAACGAAAGTTTCGTATTACGATATAGGCACAACCGCGATTACGCTGCCCGACGGCATGACGAACAACGGCGGCGACAACACGGGCGACAATACCGGCGATAATACCGGCGATAATACGGGAGACGACAAT
>DLQW01000008.1:1380-2054 GCA_002474405.1 Christensenella sp. UBA7597
TGGTATTAACGGCGGATACGGATTTTGCGGCGCTGGAATCGGACAGAGTGAACGCCGCGGGGTGGGCGAAAGCGTTTAACGCGGCTTCGTATAAGAATTTTACGGCGTATGCGTATTATGCAACGCCCGATTTTTACGCGGTGCAGAAAGCGACGGACGGTATGGGATTTTTCGGCGTGGTTGGCGACGATTCGATGGATATGTACGTATACAAAGACGCAAACGAAAAATATATGGGAATTTCGGACGGGCAGGTGGTGGAATGGCCGCTTACGAGTGAAACTTATATGCGGGACGGACTTCCGCTGATGATGAATTATTCGTGCATGTGTCCGAATTTTACGGCGTTTTTTGCGGATTTTACGTATGACGAAACGAAAAAATCTTATGTGTACGAAGGCGCGGGACTGGAAACGAACGATTATTTCGGCACGGGCGGAGACAAAGCCGTATTCGTAAAAGTTGAATTGAAACTGGTAAACGGCTTGGTAGCGTATGTTAGCGTGGAAGATTCGGGCGGAAATAAGGAAAATACGAAATTTTACGATTTCGGCACGACGGCGATAACGCTGCCGACGTCGGGAGGTACCGACGATGGAAACAACACCCGCGTGGTGCTGACGGCGGATACGGATTTTGACGCGCTGAAGTCGGAAAAAGTGGACGAGGCGGGG
>DLQW01000008.1:2092-4544 GCA_002474405.1 Christensenella sp. UBA7597
GGAGAAAAGCGTTTAATTATACTTCGTATAAGAATTTTACCGCTTATACGGCTTACAGAACGACGAAGTCTTATGCCGTTCAGAAAGCAACCGAAGCGGGCGGATATTATAATATAGGTTCTTTCGAATTGTATTGCTACATAGGGGCGGACGGCGCGTATAAAATGTCGAACGGAAAGACGGAATTGGCGTGTGCGAGCGTGTATATGCGGAACGGCATTCCCATTACGATGAATTATTCCTGTATGTGCCCCGATTTTTCGGATTATTTCCGGATGTTCAGCTATAAGAGCGGCGTTTACGAATATAAAGGCGGAATAAAAACAAACGCTTATTTCGGCGAGGGAGATTACTCTACGTATTCGAGCGTGCAATTAAAAATAGTGAACGGGCTGCTGGCATACATAGACGTAAAAAATGACGGACAACCGGACAACAGAAAAACCACGAAATTTTACGATTTCGGCACGACGGAGGTTACGCTTCCGGTGATTGAAAAATAAATGCCGCTATTTGCTTGCGGCAGAGAAAAACGCCCTCCGGAAAAGATTCTTCCGGAGGGCGTTTCCTGCCGATATTTTAAAATATGATTATAAGCCTGCGTTCTGCGTAGGAGACGATGCGACGGCGGAAGCGGTTTCCGCGCCGATTTTTTCGCCGACGTCGGCGACGGAATCTCTTTCGAAAAGCGTGAGATTGAGTTTGACGTAATTGATTCCGCCGAGGCGCTTTTTCTGGATTGCCTGCTGCATGATGTTCAGCGCCTGCAGGGCGAACACTTCTTTGCTGATGCCGAGGGAGGAAAGCTTCGGCGAAACTACCTGACAGATGTCGGTATTATCGAACCCAATGACGGAAACGTCGTCGGGGATTTTTTTGCCGCGTTGTTCGATGACGGAATAGAGGGTGGCGGCGGCTCTGTCGCAATGGCAGATATACGCCGTGGCGCCCTGCGAAAGTTCGATGCCGGGGTTTTGAAACGAGCGTTCTATGTTCTGATTGATATGCCGCGCTTCGCCGGACAAATCGTATTTGTTGAGTGCGCGCAGATAGCCGAAGTAACGATCGGCGATGGCGTTGGAAAATTTGATGTCGCCGATGAAACAGATTTTTTTATGCCCGCGCTTGATGAGATATTTGGTGAGCGTATATCCGGCATAATAATTATCGACATACACATAATTGAAGGGGTAATCGTTGCTGTAAAAATCGATGCAGACGACGGGTTTGTTGAGCTTTGCGATTTCGTCGAGCAGACGCGTATCGATCTGCCCGGCGACGAAGATGCCGCTTAAAGGAGATTCCTGCGTGAGCCCGCGGACGGAAGCCATGGTGGCGGAAACGGATTCGTGCACGACAAGGTGCAAAGAAGCGCCCGTTTTGGAGCATTCGTGGCTGAGATGATAAAAAATGCGCGTATAGTACTGTTCGTTTACGCTTAAAAGGAAATCTTTATTGATGACGTATACGAAATTCTGCGTGGGCGCCGAGGCGTTCGGGCGGACGTAGCCGAGCTCGTCGGCAAGATCGAGAATCCGTTTTTTTAACGCGTCGCTGACGCCGGACTGATTTTTGAGCGCCTTATGTACGGTAACGGTGGAGACGTTCAGTTGATTTGCTATCGTTGCGAGAGATACTTTTTTCATGCTTGTTCCTTTTTATGAAAATTCCTGTCTATATATAATCTATATATATTATAAACCCGATTGTGAAAAAAAGCAAGCGATTTAGCTAATAAAAATAAAATTTTAGCTTTGAAATTAAAATATTTTTCAGCGAAAGTAACTAAAAAGCGCGAAAAAAGCCGATTTTAAGTTAAAAAACAAAAAAATGTCAGTAATTTTACCCTATTTTTGTTACTTTGAAAGGAAAATAAACTAAAAAATTTAAAAATTTTAACTAAAAATTATTGCAAAAGTGTTGCAAAACAAATTTTATTGTGTTATACTTATAGCGAACCAAGGAGAAAAGTTTATGGTAAGACGGTTTTCTGACAATCCTTTAATCACTCCCGACGACGTGAGATCGTTTGACGATCGTTTCGAAGTGGTGGGGGTGTTCAACCCCGGCGTTACGACGTACGAGGGAAAAACGCTGCTTCTGATGCGCGTTGCGGTGCGACCCGAAGAAAACGGCATTATCCGCGTGCCCGTGTTCAAAGACGGAAAAGTTACCGTGATGGAACTGGACAAGCGGTTCGACGAGAACGAGGATACGCGGGTTGTGGTGGCGAACGGAAAGAAATATCTGACTTCGATGTCTTATTTCGTGCCGGCGGTTTCCGCAGACGGGGAAAATTTCGAAATTATGTACGACGGGGCGATTTACCCCGAAAGCCGCTTCGAAGAATACGGCGTAGAGGACCCGCGGATCACGAAGATGGGGGAGAAATATTACATAACCTACTCGGCGATTTCGGAATACGGCATCTGCGCGGCGATGAAGGCGACGG
>DLQW01000008.1:4569-6236 GCA_002474405.1 Christensenella sp. UBA7597
AAGGCGACGGAAGATTTTAAAACGTACGAAAACATCGGCGTGGTGCTGCACCCGGACAACAAGGACGTGGCGCTGTTTCCCGAAAAGATCGGCGGAAAGTATTATCTGCTGCACCGCCCGTCCACTTCGGAATTCGGAAGCCCGGAACTGTGGATTGCGGAATCGGATAATCCGGTGCAGTGGGGCAACCACCGACGGATTATGGGCGTGAGAAAGGGAATGTGGGATTCGGCGAGAATCGGTTCTTCCGGCGTTCCGATCCGCGTGAAAGACGGCTGGCTGATTGTGTATCACGGGGCGGACGAAAACAACGAATACTGCCTCGGCGCGGCGATTCTGGACGCGGAAAAACCGTGGATAGTGAAAGGCAGAACAAAAAAACCGTTCTTAAAACCGGAGCTGCCCTGCGAGAAAGACGGATTCTTTTCGAACGTGGTGTTCTCCTGCGGGGGCGTGGAAGCGGGCGATAAGCTGAAAATTTATTACGGCGCGGCGGATAAATATATCTGCGGCTGCGAAATTTCGATAGACGAACTTCTTTCAGAGGTGGAAAAATGCCGGCAGTAACGACGAAAAAGAAGACTTTCAGGGAAAAGCTGATGCACAGCGATATCGTGAAAAATCGCTGGAGCTATCTGCTGCTTCTGCCCGCGTTGATCTTCATTATCGTGTTCGCTTACGTTCCGATGGTGGGCGTTTTGATTGCGTTTGAAGATTTCGACCCCGTGGCGGGCATGTTTGCCAGCAAGTGGACGGGCTGGGAAAACTTCAAGTTTTTCTTTTCGAGCTCTTCCTGGATTCAGGTTACGCTGAACACGCTGTATCTGAACACGTTGTTTATCGTAACGGGAACGATAGGTTCGCTGTTCATCGCGGTGATTATGTGCGAGCTGAAAAACAAGGCGTTCGTGAAAACTTCGCAGACGCTGATGACGTTGCCGAATTTCGTTTCCTGGGCGACGGTGGCGCTGTTCTCGGTGGCGTTTTTCAGTTCGGACGGGGTAATCAATAACGCCGTGACGAGCCTCGGCGGGAAATCGATTCCGTTCTATTCCAACCCCGACGTATGGCCGACCGTGTTTGTGGTTATCCGTTTATGGAAAGGCGCGGGCTGGGGCGCGATTGTGTATATGGCGGCGATTCTCGGCATCGATCAGAGCATTTACGAAGCGGCGAAAATCGACGGCGCGAGCAAGGTGAGATGTATTTTTTCGATTACCCTGCCGCTCATTAAAAATATCGTGGTGCTGATGTTCATCATGAGCATCGGAAACGTGTTCAAGGGCGACTTCGGAATGATTTATCCGTTTATCGGCGACAACGCGCTGTTATACCCGACGACGGACGTCATCGATACCTACGTGTTCCGCGCGCTGCGTTCGTTCACGAACTACGGAAGAACGGCGGCGATCGGGTTGTATCAGTCGATTATGGGCTTCGGGCTGGTGCTTTTTGCCAACTGGCTGGCAAAGAGATACGCGCCGGAATCGGCAATCTTTTAAAAGGAGGGGAGAAAATGGAACGAGCAAAAGACGTGCGTTTCGCAGACGGAAAACCCGCAAAAAAGCGCGGAAACAAAGTTTCCGGCAGCGCGGGCGATAAAGCGCTTCTGATTTTCTTTTACGTGTTTGCGGCGGTGTTCGCGCTGCTGTGCCTCTATCCGTTTT
>DLQW01000008.1:6253-6537 GCA_002474405.1 Christensenella sp. UBA7597
CGTTTTATCAGGTGCTGATTTCTTCGTTCGCGGACGAAAACACGCTGATTCGCGAAGGGTACAGGCTGATTCCTTCGAAATTTTCGCTGAACGCGTACAGAACGCTGTTCGCTTCCGACGAAATTCTCTGGGCGTACGGCATTACGATTTTCGTTACCGTGGTGGGTACGGCGGCAAGCCTTCTGGTTACTTCGATGGCGGCGTACGCGCTCAGCGGGCAGAAGCTGAAATACCGCAACGCGATCAATTTCTTCTTCTATTTCACGATGCTGTTCAGCGGCGGG
>DLQW01000008.1:6558-7375 GCA_002474405.1 Christensenella sp. UBA7597
GGGTTGATTCCGTATTACATCCTCATCAAAAACTATCTGCACCTTTCGAACAATCTGCTGGTGTATATTCTGCCGGGCATGTTCAACGTATGGAATATGTTTCTTTTAAGAAACTTTTTCAACGAGATTCCCGCGGGAGTGAGAGAGGCGGCGAGAATCGACGGGGCGAACGAAGTTACCACGGCGTTTAAAATTATTTTGCCGCTGTCGCTTCCGGCGCTTGCCACGATCGGGCTGTTCAGCGCGCTTTCCTACTGGAACGAATGGATGGCGAGCATGCTGTATATCGACAATCCGAAACTGTACACGCTGCAGTATCTGATCGTGAGAATGGTGAACAGCGTTTCGGCGGCGACGAATCTGGGGCAATCGGGATTGCCGACGGGGATTTCCACCGTGCCCGCCAACACGCTGCGGCTGGCGACGGCGATCGTTACGATAGGACCTATCGTGCTGCTGTATCCGTTTTTGCAGAAATATTTCGTCTCCGGACTGAAAGTCGGCGGCGTGAAAGAATAAAAAATCTATCAGGGGAGATAAGAAAATGAAAATCAAAAAGATTTGCGCTTCTGTTATGAGTCTTACGCTTTTCGCGACGGGCGTTGCGGCGGCGGGCTGCTCCAAGCCGGAAAACGGCGGGAACGCGGGCGACAAAACGCTGAATATTTATATCTGGAACGACGACGGTTCCACGCCCGACGGTTTCGACGACGTGCTGACGTATTTCAACACCACGTACGGACCCGAACTCGGCTTCAACGTGAAATTCAAATTCGATACGCAGTCCGATTACAAGCAGAATTTAAACCTTGCGATT
>DLQW01000008.1:7403-8061 GCA_002474405.1 Christensenella sp. UBA7597
AATGGCGGCGAATCAGAAAGATTACGATATGGTGTTCGACGCGGGCTGGATTTATCTGAACGACTTCGCGAAGAAAAAGTATTATTACGACCTTTCCGATTATTTCAAGCCGGGTTCCGGATACGACGGACTTTCTTCGGCGTTTTCGAGCGAATATCTTTCGAACAACCTGTTCTCCGGCGGGGTGTACGGCGTGCCGCTGACGCAGACGTACGGCGAAATTTCCGTGGCGTATATCCGTAAAGACTGGCGCGAGGCATGCGCCGCGGACGAAAGCTTTAAAATGCCCGACGGGAAATTCGAAGGGAACGCGGTAACTCGCGAGGACCTTGCCGACGGCATCGACAGCTTCGACGAACTGCAATATTATCTGTACTGGGTGCTGGCGAACAAACAGGGCGTTACGCCTTGCCTTTCGAACAACGACGCCACCTGGGGCGCCTGGGATATCATCAATTCCCGCAATAAGCCTTCCCATTCCGCGCAGGATTACGTGAACGCGGGCATCAAGCAGGAAATCAACATGACGGCGGACGTTACGGCGACGGCGTACGTGCGCAGAGGCACGGTGGAAGCGGCGTATATCAACGACATCGAAAAGCCGACTTCCGAAAACGGCATGAGCAGCTTCCCGAAAGGATTCGACGCCGAGGACACC
>DLQW01000074.1:0-2491 GCA_002474405.1 Christensenella sp. UBA7597
TCCCCTTGGGGGGAAGCTGTCAACTTCGTTGACTGATGAGGGGCGCCCGCCTTTTGATGAGGGGCACCCGCCTTTTCGAACGGCTGTTTCAAACACCCCTCACAAAAATCCAAAGCCCATTTTTCGGCAGCAAAAAAGCGTCCTGCTTTCCGCAAGACGCTTTTCATATCCAAAGCCTTATTCCTCTTTATTTTCCGCAGTGCCGTCGGCGTTTTCCGTCGTCTCCGCCGTGGTTTCCGTGGGCTTTTCTTCCGTCGCATACACGTCGATGCTCTTATCGTCGGTGGTATCGATCTTCGGCTTTCTCACTCTCGTGGCTTCTCTGTCCGCCGCAAGCTTGGCTTTCTTCTTATGCGAAATCACGATGGGCAGCGTAATGCCCGTAATCACCGCAATCGCCCCCGCCGCAACGGCAATCGAAACCCAAACGTTTTTCGCCGTAGACCAGGCGCCGTCGTCGGAAGATAAATCGGGCAGAGGCTTCACGAAATCGGTGCGCCAGATTTTTTCAATCGCTTCTGCGTCCGCTTCCGTCATCGTGCCGATGCGGTTGATAAAGTAGGATTCTCTGTCGTAATATTCGTCGCCGTCTTTAAACTTCGTCGCAAAATCGTTTTCGCCGTGCGCCGTATGATTTCTGAACGCCGCGATTTCCGCCTGCGCATATTCGCCGTAGCGGTAGTAATCCTTATAGCCCTGCTTTTTCGCTTCCGCCAAAAATTCGTCGTAAGCCGTCAGCTCGCCCGTGCGGAAATAATACTGCAGCGCAAGTTTCAGGCTTTCGCCGTCGTCGCCCGTATCCGCGCAGTCGGAAAAATAATCCGTAACGGAAGTATACTTTTCGTTCAGCGCTTTCAGTTCCGCCGCCGTCATCGTGCCGTTTTCGCCGCTGCCGCTTAAATCCGCCGTATAAATATAGTCGAAAGACTGCGAACCGAACGACTGCGCGTTGCAATAGAACAGCGTATTGTCCGCAAATTCGGGCTTATACCAGGAATCGTTCCACTGCACGTCCAGAATCTTCGCGGGGGAATATTCCGCGTCTCTGTTGTCCTCGTCGCCGATCAAAAGGTTCTTGCGGTAAGCGGAAGCCGCGCCGTCGTATTTCAGGCGGTACAGGTTGTTTCCGGAATCCGCCGAACCGTAATAGTACAGGTATTCGCCTTCCGTTTTCCACAGCGTTGCGGAACTTGCCACCGTTTCGGCAAGCCATTCGCCGTCCTCTACAAGCGTACCGTCCGCGCTCACTTCCGTTCTGCAGATATAGCTGTTCGAAACGTACAAATACGCAAGGTTGTCGCCCGTCTCGTAGTAAATCGCGCTTGCCGAAGCGTTCGTGGAATCGTCCGCCACTCTGAATAATTTTTCGGCGTTCGCCGTTACCGTGTTCCAGCCGCTCTTCGTCTGCTCGTCTTTAAAGGTATATACGGGCGTATCGTCGGAAAGGCTTCCCTTGCGGGTAAGCAGCACTCTGCCGCCCTTGTACGAAAGCACCGCGTAGGTATAAGAAGCGTGCCCGTTGTTTTCGTCCGCGTCGTTGAACGTCGTTTTTTCGTCCTGCGGATCGATGCCGCCTCTGCCGTCCAAAACCAGTCTGCCGAGGTTCACGTACGGGTACTGCGAAATATCGCTGCCGTCGAAATCCGCGTTGTTCTTTACAAGGCTCGCCTTGTCGAACGCGTATTCTTTATACTCTCCCGCCCCGTCTTTCACGGTATACGCGGCTTTATCCGCGTCCGTTGTCGCGGTGGCTTCGGGAGAAACGCGGTACAGCTGGTTGTAGCCGAATTCGCCCGCGTCCGCCGTCATCGCGGTGGGCACTTTCATCAGATAGTAAACGCTGCCGTTTTCAAGGTTTTCGGTATCGAAATAATAATTCGAAGCGCCTTTCACTAAAAGCGTGGTAACGCCCGTATCCGTGTTGAACGAATAGAGGTTGCTGTTTTGCACATACATGCAGTACACCACGCCGTCCGCGCCCTTCACGAAACGGTACGAAACCGTATTATCCGAAAGACGGAACAGATACTTGTCCGCTTCCTTTTTCGAAGAGGTGCCGTCCAGCTTCACTTTCTTGAACGAAAGCCAGGAAGTGGAAACGGTGCCGTCCTTTTCTTTTTCGTTGGTGGGCGAAGCGAAATACACGTAATTATCGTAGATGAATACGCCGCCGTCGTAATTCTGCGCCACGAACAGCGAAGGCACCACGCACTCCGCCGCGTCGTACGATTTTGCTTTCAGCGCCGATTTCGCAATGCGATACAGCGCGCCTTTCTGCACTTTGCCGTAGGTGTTATCCGCCGAGGCTTCCGCCGCGCCGTTGATAAAGTATACGTAATCCCCCGTTTCCACAAGGAACCCGCCGTTGGAAGTAACCTTGTCGCTTGTGGTATCCGCCTGAGCGGGCGGCGTGAAATCGCTGCCTGCGCAGGAAGCGAGCGTTGCCGCCGAACACGCAAGCGTAGCCATAGCCAGAAGCACGGTAAGTTTT
>DLQW01000074.1:2506-7596 GCA_002474405.1 Christensenella sp. UBA7597
AAACTCCGCATATAAAAGATCATTCTCCTTCAAAAGTGTAAATCGGAATCCGTCTGCGGCATAAATCCGTGCGGATTTACGGCAAACTCATATTCCGACGATACTAACGCATATTCTATTATATATCAAAACGGCGATTAAAGCAAACAAAAACGACTGCCTTTACGTATTTTTAATCGAATTTTCCCCGTTTTTTCTTTTTTCTTCCGCTCTTTTTTTAATTTTCCCGTTCATTTTTATTCACGGTGATTCTTTATGGAAAATTTCGGTCTTTTAAAATTTTTAAAATCCCCCTACCCCGCCGGGCTTGAAAAAACGCCCGGACCGCCGCCCGGAAGCGCATTGAAAAAACCGCCCGGAAACGGCGAAAAAATGCCGGAAAATACCGGAAAAAACGTTGAAAACGAGGTAAAAAACGCCGGAAATTCAATCAAAAACGGCGAAATTTACCTCGATTTTATGGAAAAACAACGCAATTTAAGCAATAAAATCGGCAAAAAATAGCAATTTTTTGCCGATTTTCAACGTGTTTTTTTTAATTTTCGGGCTGTTTTTTCAAACTGTTTTTTACAAGCCGTCGCCCTCGGTTTCTTCTTCCAGTTCTTCTTCCTCGCGGACGATTTCCTCTTCCTTATTTTCCGCGTCCGGCATTTTATTCCACGCGCCGCCGCGATAGAAAATTATGGAAAGCGCCGCGGAAACGCACCAGCCGCACGGCCATGCCATCCAGATGCCCGTTGTTCCGAGCGACGTGAGCGCAAGCACTTCGGCAAGCACCACGCGCAGAATCAGATCGGTGAACGTGGCTACCATGAACTGCTTCATCATGCCGCTGCCGCGCAGCACGCCGTCGGCAACCAGTTTCGCCGCGATGACGAAATAGAACGGCGAAATCACGCGCAGGAACGTGAGCCCCGTTTTCAGCGCCACGCCGCTTACGTCGTCCAGAAAAGCGTACATCAGATACTTGCCAGCGATGAGGTACAGCGCGCAGATGGGAACGCAGATGATCCACACGATGGCAAGCCCCGCACGGAAGCCCTGCTTCACGCGCGCGTGCTTCCCCGCGCCCATATTCTGCGCGGTGTAATTGGAAATGCCGTTGCCCAGCGTGGTGAGCGAAGTTACCACCATATTGTTGAGTTTCACCGCCGCGGAGTACCCCGCCATTACTTCCGAACCGAACGTATTGATGACCGACTGAATTACGATATTGCCCACCGAAATGAAGCTCTGCTGCAAGATGCTGGGCACGGCGATCACCGCCACTTTGCCGAGAATCGCAAACGAGAACAGCTTCGTTTTTTCGCCCGCGCCGATTTTTTTCAGACGGAGCACGACGAACAGCACCGCAAGCACGCAGCTGACGCCCTGACAGAGGAACGTTGCCCACGCGACGCCCGCAACGCCCATTTTAAACGCCGCGACGAACAGAATATCCATACCGATATTCGAAACGGACGAGCAGGCAAGAAAGATAAACGGCGTTTTCGAATCGCCGAGCGCCGAGAAAATACCGGTGGCGATATTATAGAAGAACACGAACGGCAAGCCGTAAATGTAAATATCGAGATATAACTTCGAATCGGCGAAAATGTTTTCCGGCGTATTGATCAGGCGAAGCAGCCCGCCGCAGAAAATCGCGCCGATCAGCATTAAAACGCCGCACAGCACGCCGCCCGCGATAAGCGACGTATACACGCTTGTTTTCATTTCGCCGTACTTCTTCGCGCCGAAAAAATTGGATACGATAACGGAGCAACCGATATTGCAGCCGAACGCGAACGCGATGAAAATCAACGTGATTTCGTAGCTGTTGCCCACCGCGGCAAGCGCGTCGTTACTGATGAATTTCCCCGCAACGAAGCTATCCGCAATGTTGTACAGCTGCTGAAAAATGATACTGCCGAACAGCGGCAGACAGAATTTCCACAGAACGCTTGACGGTTTTCCGCTTGTAAGATCTTTATTCATGCCGCGCGCCCTGCCTTTTCGTTCTTTCCGTTTTCCGCCTGCGGCTTATCTTCTTTGCCGCCGCACTTACCCGCATTGCCGCCGTAAAGCGCTTCGTCCTTTTTCTCTTCCGATTTTTCGGCTTTCAGAACAAAGCTCCAGAACGCGACGACGGTGCCCGCGATATAAAAGACAAGCGGCACGCCCGCCCCGCGCCCCGTGGCATGCGCCAGCGCGCCGAAGAAAAAGCCCAGCGCGAACGTTGCGCCGAACACGGGCGGAATAAACCCTTTCTTCGTTTTCAGCTGCAGTATGACGTCCGTAAGGAACGGCAGCATACAAAACGCCGCCGCCAGACATTCGAACAACCTATCCATAAATACACCTCGTTTTTACCTGATTTTCGCTTGACATTCAAACAAGCACACAGTATAATACAAAACGTAAAATATGTAAAATGTATTTTTTCACGATATTCCATATCAAAAACGTATTGTTTCAGCCGAGGATAAAACGATGGATATCAATTACGAATATTACAAGATTTTTTATAACGTGGCGAAATACGGCGGTTTTACCGTTGCCGCGGAAAAAACGTATTCGAACCAGCCCAACCTGACGCGCACGATTAAAAAGCTGGAGCATGAGCTGGGCGTGGCGTTGTTTTACAAGGCGGGCAGAAACGTACGCCTGACGCCGGAGGGCGAAGAATTGTACGCGCGCATCAGAATCGCCGTGGAACAGATAGAAAACGCCGAACGGGAAATTTCGGAATTTTCCGCGCTGGAAGGCGGGTATATTTCGGTGAGCGCCAGCGAGGTGGCTTTGCACAAGGTGCTGCTGCCCGCCCTCGGCGCGTATAAAAAAGCGCACCCGAAAATCAACATTCTGCTTTCCAACCACTCCTCGCCGCAGGCGCTTGCCGCGCTGAAAAACGGGCAGTGCGAAATTGCCGTGATTTCCGTTGCCGAAACGTTTGACCCGGCTTTCGAATATTACAAAATCGCCGATTGCGCCGACGTGCCCGTATGCGGCAAAGATTACCCCGCGGACGCGGAAAAAACGTATACGCTGGCGGAACTGTGCGCGTTTCCGCTGATTACGCTGGGCAGGCAGACCGCCTCTTACGATTCGTATACCGATTTTTTCCGCATGCGCGGCATCACCTTCCGCCCCGAAGTGGAAGTAGCCACCGCCGACCAGATTCTGCCCATTGTGGATTACGGGCTGGGCGTGGGGCTGGTGCCGGACGTGTTTTTGAAAAAGGCTTCGGCGAAATACCGTCGGCTGAAAACGGATACGCCGCTGCCCTGCCGTTCGATTTATCTTGTGCGGCGCGCAAAACAGCCCGTGAGCGCCGCCACGAAATCGTTTATCGGCTTGCTTGCGCGCCTTGCCGCCGAAAAAAACAAACAGCCGTCAAACGATTGAAAAAAACGCATATTTACCCCGAAAAACGCCGTTTTAAACGGCTTTTTTTATATTTTCCGCCATTTTAAAAATTTTAAAACTTTTCGTAAAATATGCGTTTAAACGGGCAAAATCGTATTTATAATAATAAGCGAAGAACGAAAGGAAAGGCGCGATGAAAGACAGCGCGGAACCGTTCGAACTTCGGAAATCGATTTGAATTTAAGGAGATGAATTATTATGAAAAACTATTTGCAGAACAGAAATAACAATCATATGGAGCATACTTCTTTATTTGACGCGCTGGACGATTTCTTCCGCCCCGTGTTTGCGGACGAAGCCGATTATCTGAAATCGAACATCAGCGAAACCGACAAGGATTATCGCCTGGAAGTGGCGGTGCCCGGATTTACGAAAGAACAGATTAAGCTTTCTTTGGAAAACGGGTATCTGAACGTTGTATGTTCGAAGAAAGAAAAGGAAGGCGGCAACGAAGCGAACGGCGAAAACGCCAAGAAGGAAAACAAGGTGTACAGACGGAAGGAAATTTCCGAATACTCTTCGCGCAGCTTCTACGTCGGCGACGACGTATCGAAAGAGGACATCAAGGCGAAGTACGAAAACGGCATTCTGTCTTTGGTAATCCCGAAAGTAACGCAGAAATTGCCCGAAAGATCGTATATTGCGATTGAGTAAAGGTTTGCGGACGGTGCGGGGTTGGTTGCACTTTGGGGGCGGATTGCTTTGCGAGCCGATGATTCAGCGGCGGTGCAGTTGCCACTTTGTTTGAAATTTTTCGTATAGAAAACAAGGTACGCCCCTCATTCGTCGCCGTACGGCGACACCTTCCCCCGCGGGGGAAGGCTCAAATAAAGGAAAATTAAAATTTATCCTCTCTCGGCGGCTTTGCCGCCACTCTCCCCGAAGGGGAAAGCAAGAGACAGTGCGTCCGAAAGGGAAAGCAAGCAATATTGCCAAATAAATACCGCCGGGCGGGTTGCGGAAAAGCAACCTGCCCGGCGATTTTTTGTTTTATAGAAAAAATTTTTTTAATTTATCCTCTCTCGGCTCACATTCGCACGCCACTCTACTTGCCGCGCTTGCCTGTCGGCAACGCGACAAGGATTCCCGCAGCCGTAGGCTTTTTCGCGCTTTTCTCTCCTTAGAGAAAAAGTGGAAAAGGAGAAAACAAGGTACGCCCCTCATTCGTCGCCGTACGGCGACACCTTCCCCCCAAGGGGAAGCCGCGACATAAGGAAAAATTAAAATTTATCCTCTATCGTCTGCTAACGCAGACACTTTCCCCGAAGGGGGAAAGCAAGAGACAGTGCGTCCGAAAGGGAAAGCAAGAAGGCGATAATTTACTTTTTGTCGGCGAGGGCGTTGCAGTGCTTAATGGTGTTGATTTCGCGGGGATCGTACGGGTGCAGGTTTTTACGGTATAACTCGTGCTGCCATTTCGTAAAATCGAAATCTACGTCCGGGTTTTCTTCCGCTTTTTTCCACAGCCCGTCCCACGGTTCGGTAGTGTACGTTTTTCCCTGCACGAAGCCCCAGCAATAACAGCCGACGCGTTCTATCATCATCAGCGGATAAATTTCCTGCACGGTGTTATGGTTGCAGCGGTTGAGCCACTCCGTTACGATGACGGGGCGCTTGTAATACTTTTTGAACGTGTACAAATCCGTTAAAAATTTTTCGTACTTCGAATAGGAATGGAACGAAAT
>DLQW01000053.1 GCA_002474405.1 Christensenella sp. UBA7597
GAAATCACGGCGATGCCCGCAGTGCCGAAAATCCATTTCCTGATTTTATCTTTTTTGCGGATGTACGGCATCAGATCTTCCGTGCCGGGAATCACCCACGCTTTTGTATGGCAAACCCACAATTCGTCCACAAGGATTCTGTCTATCACGTTGCATACGAAAAGCAGAATCAGAATCTGCAGGAAGCCCTGCGCAAAACCGCGCGCTCCGTTTACCGCGTACACGAACACAAGCGCGTACGCTACATAGCAAAGCATGCCGACCGCCTTGAACGACTTCGCGCGTTTTTTTATTTTTTCCGGCGTGGTCAGCCCCAGCTCCACGCACCGCTTCTGCACTTTTTTATCGTACAGATGCACCATTCCCACGGCGCCGTCTTTTATGCCGATCAGACAGTACAATATCAGCAGAACGCCGAGTCCCAGCCCTTCCAACACAGCCCAAAGCATTATTTATTCCTCCTGAATCCTTTTTCGTCGGTGTATTCGGGGTGCGCTTTACAATATTCGTCTTTATCGCCGCAAATCGTATAATCGCACCTTTCCCCGTCGACGCACGTGCCCTTTCTTACCAGCTTCGCGCGAATCATCTCCATCGACTTGTAATCCACGTTGCAAAGCGCGGGCATAATCTCCGTTAAAGAAAACTGCTTTGCGAACTGCGCCGCGGGACATGCCGTAAATTCGTAATAAATGGGCTTATCCTTTTCGTACGGCGAAACGTTCATTTCGTAATCGTGCCAGACGTCGCATTTCTTTTTCGCCGAAGAAAACGCCTTATACATCAGCTTCTTCCAGAACGGCTTGTTGCAGTTTACGAATTTCAGCTTGCGGAACGCCGGCAGAACCAGATTTTCTTCCATTTCCTCTATCTCGCGGAAGTTCGTTGCCTCTTTGCACACGGCGTAATACGTCATGACGGCGACGCAATCGTACGTGCCGCCCTTGCCGTTGTGAAAATTTTTCTTGCCGCCGAGGTCGGTACGCCAGTTGTTCAGATACTCCGCGTACTTCAGCTGCACCGCCGTCCACACCTCTTCCCGACGTTCGGGCGCGTAATGCAGGGCGATTTTCGCCCTGATTTCTTTTTCGCACGCTTTCGAATACAAAACGTGGCAGTTTCTGTCGAATTTCAGATCTTTGTTGTTCATATTTTCACCCGAAGCGCAATTTTTTTGCTCTTTTCCGAAAAGAACGCGGCGCGTTTCTCTTCCTCTGTTTGTATTATAACACAACGTGATAAAAATTTCAATCGGTTAGGCACGGCTAACTTATAAAAAATCACGAATTTACGAAGAAAATTGCTTGACGGCGATTTTTTTGCGCCTTCAGCGAACCGTGTAACGCAGGCGAAGCGCGGTTTCGCTTGCAAAACGCGTCGGAGCGTGCTGTATATTAACGTAAAAGCACCTCTTGCCGGGCAAGGGGTGCTTTAAAAAACGCTTTATTTCGTTTTAAGCTTTCGCTTCTTCTGCTTTTGCGGCTTTCGCGTCCAGCTTCTTGTTGCGGAAGTAGATAATCAAGCCCGCCGTAACCATTACAAGGTTAATCCAGTAGAACACAAACGCAATCGCGCGGGAAGGCGTCCAGTACGCGGAGCCCTGCTGCGAAATCAAAATAAATTTGCCGATAATCGCGCTGATGTAGCCGATTTCGATAAGCAGCGTGAACAACAGGCTGGTGCCTTTTGCCGTGCGCGCCTTGTACGCGCGGATAACGTTGAACGGCCACGAAGCCCCGAAGCAAAGCACCATTCCGATTTCAAAAATTTCTGCCATGATTTATACCTCTTTTTACATATCTTTTCTTCTGTAATCGGGCAACAATCTCGGCGAAACTTCTTCCGATTCGCAACCCGCTTTCTGCATCGCCGCTACAAATTCGTCGACGAACGACAGCGTTAATTTCTTGGTTTTCGTTTCTTTCGCGCGCGCCGCGGCGTTCTTGCCCGCCGTTCTGCCGAACACGATGATATCGAGAAGCGAATTGCCCATCAGACGGTTGGTGCCGTGAATACCGCCCGCGGCTTCGCCCGCCACAAACAGATTCTTCACGCCGCTTTCCGCGTTTGCCGAAATATCCACGCCGCCGTTCTGATAATGCAGCGTAGGGTATACGAGAATCGGCTGTTTTCTGATATCCAGCCCGTATTTTCCGAACATACGAAGCATGGCGGGAATGCGTTTTTCAATCGTGCCTTCGCCGTGAATCAGATCGATCATCGGCGTATCCAGCCATACGCCCTCGCCGTCCGTGGTCTGCAAGCCGTTTTTGCGTTCCTTGCATTCGCGGATAATCGCCGAAGCCGTAACGTCGCGCGTTTCCAGAGGATTCACGAACGCCGTGCCGTCTTTGCCCACCAGCTGCGCGCCCAGAGAGCGCACCTTTTCCGTTACCAGCGCGCCGTAAATCTGCGTAGGCGCCGCAACGCCCGTGGGGTGATATTGCAGCGTTTCGGGGTAAAGCAGCTTCGCGCCCGCACGATACGCCAGAATCAAGCCGTCCGCCGTGGCGCCGTAATGGTTGGACGTGGGGAAACCCTGATAATGCAGTCTGCCCGCGCCGCCCGTGGCAAGCACCACCGTTTTCGCGCGCGCAATCATAATCTCGCCCGTTTCCATATTCTGCAGCACCGCGCCCGCGGCTTTGCCGTCGGTATCTTTGATAAGCTCGATAGCGGAAGTAAAATCAACCACGGGAATGCCGAGATTCAGCACTTCGTCGCGCAGAACGCGCATGATTTCGGAGCCGGAATAATCGCGGCAGGCGTGCATTCTCTTTCTGGAAGTGCCGCCGCCGTGCGTTTCCACCATGTCGCCGTTTTTATCTTTATCGAACATCACGCCCAGCGAATTCAGCCACAAAATCGCTTCCGGCGCCTCCGTTACCAGTTTTTCAAGCAGCTCCTGCTTGTTTTTGAAATGTCCGCCGCCCAGCGCGTCGAGATAGTGAATCGCAGGGGAATCTCCCTCTCTGTCCGCCGCCTGAATGCCGCCTTCCGCCATCGCGGTGTTCGCGTCGCCGATACGCAGCTTGGTTACCATCATCACGTTTGCGCCCGCGCGCTTCGCTTCGATCGCAGCCGAAGCGCCCGCGC
>DLQW01000063.1 GCA_002474405.1 Christensenella sp. UBA7597
CGCCCGCGCCGCCGCCGCCGATAATCAGAACGTCTACGTCGTATTTCACCTTGCTTAAATCTACTTTTTCGCTTAAAATGCGGGGCGTGCCCTGCAACAGCGCGGCAAGTTCTTTCAATACGGGAGCGCCCGCGTTGGCGCCTACCTGTAAATTCGTGTATGCGGAACGGATATAATCGGGGTGGAACGCCGCCAGAAGCGCGTCCTTTTCGTCCGCGGTGAGCCGGCGCAAATCTTTGCCCGTTCTTTCCGGGCGCGTCTCTTCCACTCTGGTTAACGATTTAAGCTGTTCTTCGCTGTATGAAAACATTGTTTCGTTACTCCTTTTCTCTCTGTCGCGCAATTACTTCTCTATCACGCGTTCGTTGTAAAGCTTTTTCAGCTCGTCCGCCGTTTTTTCTTTCAGAGCGGCGATCGCGTCGGTATACTTGCCGTCCTCCACCTCTTTCACGCGGCGGAGAAGATGCTCGCTTTCCGGCGTTAAATACTTCCCCGTCAGACGGCGGGCAAGCAGCGCCACCTGCGGATGAGAAATGCCCGCGGGGCAACGCGAAGAACACGCGCCGCACATGACGCAGTCGAAGCTTTCTTCGGCGCACTTTTCGTATTCGCCGCGCTGCGCGTAAGCGATGTACTGCATTACGTTCAGGCTCTGCGTGCACGCCTTCGTGCAGGCGTTGCAGCCGATGCAAGCGTAAATTTCGGGATACAGCTGCATCATAATCTGCTGCGTGGGCTTGATTTTTTCGATATCGTACACCTGCTTTACCAGCGGGAAGAACGGAAGCGTTGCCACAAACATGCCCTCTTCCACCTGCGTCTGGCAGGCAAGGCAGGTTTTCAGTTCCTGCTTCCCCGCGATTCTGTAAAAGCACGCGCACGCGCCGCAGAATCCGTTACGGCAGCCGCAGCCGCGCACAAGCCGATACCCCGCGTATTCCATCGCTTTCATTATCGTAAGACTTTCGGGCACGGAATATTTCTTGCCGAAAAGCCACACGTTTACCATCTTTTCCATTTGCTTTTACCTCTTCTTCGTTTCTCGCTTTTGCGGCTTAATACTCGTCGGGCAGCTCGTCCAGCTCATCCATACGGAATACCGGTCCGTCCTTGCACACGTATTTATCGCCCACGTTGCATCTGCCGCATTTGCCGATGCCGCACTTCATACGCATTTCCAGCGTGGTGTAAACGCGGTCTTTCTTGAAGCCTTCCTGCAACAATTCCGCCAGGGTGAATTTAATCATAATCGGGGGACCGCACAATACCGCCGTGGCGTTCGTATCCACGTTCAGTTCTTTCACGTACGCGGGCACAAAGCCTACGTGCCCGTCCCAGCCTTCCTGCGCGCGGTCGATCGTCAGGCACACGCGGAAGCCTTTTTCTTTTTCCCATTCGTTCTGAATTTCGGCGATGTCTACAAGATCGTCGGCGCTGCGCGCACCGTAAATAATCGTTACGTCGCCGTAATTTTCACGTTTCGCGCGCACATAATCGATTACGCTGCGAAGGGGCGCCAGACCGATGCCGCCCGCGATGAACAGCAGGTTCTTGCCCTTGAAATCGTCGCCTTCCACGGGGAACGGTCTGCCGTAAGGTCCTCTCACGGTGATCGTGTCGCCCGCCGACAAATCGTGAATCGCCTGCGTTACGCAGCCGCAACGCTTGATGGAAAATTCCATAAACTCTTCGTTCGTGGGCGAAGAGGTGATGGAAAACATGCACTCGCCCGCGCCGGGAATGGATACCATCGCGCACTGACCGGGCTTATGAATAAACGGCTTTTTGCCCTCCGGCGTAACCACGCGGAACGTTTTTACGTCCGGCGTATCGGTACGCACGTCGGTTACCACGCACACGGCGGGCACAAGGTTTTCTTTTTCGTTTACGTTTTCCATGCTTATTCGCCCTCCTTGCCGTCTTTCGAAAATTCTTTGATGACTTTCACGATGTTCAAATGCTGCGGGCATTTTTCAACGCATCTGCCGCAGCCCACGCACGAATACGTGCCGCCGTAGCGCTTGGGGTAGTACACAAGTTTGTGCATGAAACGCTGACGGAAGCGCTGCGTCTGCGTGGTTCTCGGATTGCCGCCCGCCATCTGCGTGAAATCGGAATACATGCACGAATCCCAGCAGCGGAAACGGATTACGCCGTCTTTCGCTTTGAAATCGCGGATATCGAAGCACTGACAGGTGGGGCACACGAACGTGCACGCGCCGCAACCGAGGCAGCCCTGCGAAAGTTTCTGCCACTTCTCGTCGGCAAACGTTTCTTTCATATCCGATTTGAACGGCGTTAAATCAAGGTTTTTAAACGGCAGTTTTTCAAAGCGTTCTTTCGCCGCTTTCTGCTCCGCAGCCACCGTTTTTTCGTCCGTTTTCTGCGCGTCTTTCAGCTTTCCGCCCAGATCGCCCAGCGCCGAGAAAAGCGTTTCGCCCTTTTCCGTATTCGCGTCGAGGTACAGATTTTCCGCCGTAAGATACGCCGTAATATCGCCCTGCGGCTTTGTGGCGTCCAGCCCGAACACGGGGCAGAAGCACGCCTGATTCGGCTTGAAGCAGGCAAGCGTTACGATAATCGCCGCCTCTCTTCTGTGCGCGTAATAAGTATCTTTCGGGTCGTTCAAAAACACGTTGTCCAGCACTTCGAACGCCTTGAAATCGCAGGCGCGCACGCCGAACAGCACAAACGGATCGCGCTTTTTCGCACTGTCGAAAATCTGCCACTTGCCCTCTTTCTTTTCAAAGCGCATCATCTCTTCGCTTTGCGGGAAGAACAGATCTTTGGGAGATTTCACCGTTTTCAGGCTGTTTAAATCTACGTTTACGCCCTCTTTATACGCCGCGAAGTTGGTCTCCGTGCCGTCGGATACGGGCAGATACAAGGGATATTTTTCGCCGATCGCGTTGTACAGCGCGTTCAGATTTTCAATCGCTATCTTTTTCATAAAACGTCGCCCTCCGTATACGAGGTAAGCGGCGTTTTGCCTTCCGCCTCTTCGCCCGCCTGAAATTCGCCGTATTTCGTATCGATGTCCTTGATGAATTTGCGGTTTAAAAGGTGCAGAGGAATGCCCTGCGGGCATACCCGCGAACACTCTCCGCAATCGGTGCAGCGCCCCGCCACGTGGAACGCGCGGATTACGTGATACAGCTGTTCTTCGAACGACGTATCGTTCGCCTTTGCCGAAATGCCCGATTCGGGATTATCGAACACGCACTTCACGCACGTGCACGCGGGGCATACGTTGCGGCACGCGTTGCAGCGGATGCAGCGCGAAAGTTCTTTGCGCCAGAACGCGTAACGTTCCGCCGCAGACATTTTTTCCAGCGCTTCCACGCCGGCGAATCTGTCGCTGCCCGTTTCAATCGGATCTTTCAGAATAATCGTTTCGTCGCTTGCCACGTGCTGTTTGCCCTTGCAGGCAAGGCATTTATCCAGAAGCACCGAAAGGCGTTCCGCTTGTTTTTTGCCGCTTTCCGTAACCAGTTCCAGCGTTTTCGTATCGTCCGTTTCGTTGATGGCAAGCACGCTTTCGCCCGCCGCCTTTTCGGCTTTTTTATAATCGACTTTGCCGCGGCACTCCACCGCGATCACGCGGATTTTATCGCGCGCCACGCGATGTTCTTTTACCAGTTCGTTGAAAGAATAGGTATCGCACGGCTTCAAAAACACCGCCGTTACGCCCTCTTTTTTGGAAATTTCCACCAGATATTTCGAAAGATTCGCACCGCAGAAATAATCGTACGTGAAATCTTTCAGCTGCTCTTCGGTTTCGAAGAACGCGGGCGAAACGTCGTAGGAAAATTCGCCCTTTCTCCAGCCGATCACGCGCGCGACTTCGCCGCTTTTCAAAAGCTCTTTCGCGCGGGATAAACATGCGTTATACAAATCAGTCATTTTCCTGTCCTCCCGCGATAAACTCGCTTTCGCTCATGTCCTTGCAACGGATGTCGGCGATTCTTCTGTTTTCGCCCAGCGCCGTTACCTTGCCCACGAAATCGTTCATCACCTGCGAAAAGCGCGCGCCTTCCGCGGCGGAAACCCATTCCACTCTCATTCTTTCGCGCTCGATGCCCATATAATCAAGGAAATTGAACAGCAACGCCATTCTTCTGCGCGTGTAATAGTTGCCCGTTACGTAATGGCAGTCGCCGGGGTGGCAGCCGCACAGAATCACGCCGTCCGCGCCCTGCTGAAACGCTTTCAGCACGAACGTGGGGTTCACGCGGCACGAGCACGGCACGCGGATGATTTTTACCGACGCGGGATAGGAAAGCCGCGAAGAGCCTGCAAGATCGGCGCCCGCATACGAGCACCAGTTGCAGCAAAACGCCACAATTTTAGGCACAAACGCGCCATTTTCGCCGCCGTTTACGGCAGTCGTATTTTCTACGCTTTGCATATACTTTCCACCTCCGACATAATTTGCTTCGTAGAGAATCCTTTCAGATCCATCGCGCCCGAAGGGCAGGTTACCGTGCAGGCGCCGCAGCCCTGGCACACCGCCGGGTTCACGCACGCCACGCGGCGCGTTTCCGTCTTGCCGCCGCCGATTCTGAACTGCTTTTCTTCATACGTGATGGCGCCGTACGCGCATACGTTGGCGCACTGTCCGCAGCCGTTGCACATGTTTTCGTTCGCGCCCGCCACGCAGGGGTTGGTTTTCAGTTCGTTCTTCACAAGCAAGCCGATCACTTTCGCCGCGCATGCCGAAGCCTGCGATACCGTTTCGGGAATGTCTTTCGGTCCCTGACAAACACCCGCGAGATACACGCCCGCCGTGGGGCTTTCCACGGGGCGCAGCTTCGCGTGAGATTCGGTGAGGAAATTGTTCGTATCGATGCTGGCGGTTAAAAGCGTGGCAACCTTTCTTACGGAAGGTTCCGGCTCGATCGCCGTGGCAAGCACCACAAGGTCGGAAGCGATTGTAACCTGCTCGCCGTCGATGAGGTTTTCGCCCTGCACCATCAGCTTGCCGTTTTCGCCGTATACCTTGCCCACCATGCCTTTGATGTAATCCACGCCGTACATTTCCACGGCGCGGCGGTAGAATTCGTCGTAGTTCTTACCGGGCGTACGCACGTCGATATAAAATACGTGCACCTCGGTATCGGGGTATTTTTCGCGGATGAGCATCGCGTGCTTCGCCGTGTACATGCAGCAGATTTTGGAGCAGTACGGCTTGCCGCAACCCGATACGTCGCGCGAGCCTACGCACTGGATGAAAGTAATCACTTTCGGGTGCGTGCCGTCCGAAGGGCGCAGAAGCGTGCCGCCCGTAGGTCCCGCGGCGTTCATCAGCCGTTCCAGTTCCAGCGAGGTAATCACGTCCTTTTCGGTGGCGTAGGAATATTCGTTGAAGTTTTCCAGCGAAATCGGCTTGAAGCCCGTAGCCACCACGATGGCGCCGTACTGCCGCTCGATAAACGTATCTTTCATTTCGTAATCGATCGCGTGCGCGCCGCAGATTTTGGAGCAGAGTCCGCATTTGCCCGTCTTTAATTTAATGCACTGCTGCGGGTCGATGACGGCCACGTTGGGAATCGCCTGCGCGAACGGAATATAAATCGCCGTGCGCGTGTTCAACCCCATGTTGAATTCGTTCAGTCCCTTTCTCGAAGGGCACTTTTCCATACACGCTTTGCAGCCCGTGCACTTCGTTTCGTCTACATAGCGCGCTTTTCTGCGGATTTTTACGGTGAAGTTTCCAACGAAACCTTTCACCGCTTCGATTTCCGAATAGGAAAGTATTTCGATTTTATCGCTCTGCGCGCAGTCCACCATTTTCGGCGTTAAAATACAAGCCGAACAGTCCAGCGTGGGGAACGTTTTATCCAGCTGCGCCATTCTGCCGCCGATGGTGGCGTTCTTTTCCACGATGTCTACGGGGAAACCCGCTTCCGCGATGTCCAGCGCCGCCTGAATGCCCGCGATGCCGCCGCCGATGACGAGCGCGCGCTTCGTAACGGGGCTTGTCCCCTGCGTAAGCGGCGCGTTCAGCTTCACTTTCGCAATCGCCGTGCGCACCAGAATCACGGCTTTTTCCGTGGCTTCGTCCATGTTCTTGTGAATCCACGAACAATGTTCGCGCAGGTTCGCCACTTCCACCATGTACGCGTTCAAGCCCGCCTGCGCCGCCGCCTTTTTAAACGTTGCTTCGTGCATGCGCGGCGAGCAGGAACCGATGACGATTCCCGTCAGCTTCTGCTCTTTGATCGCGTTCTGGATGAGTTGCTGACCGTTTTCCGAGCACATGTACGGATAATCCGCGGCAAACACCACGCCGTCCTCGTGCTTCACGGTTTCCACCACTTTTTTCACGTCCACCGTCGCAGCGATGTTCGTTCCGCAATGACAGATAAATACTCCTATTCTTTGCATTTTTTCTACCCGTTTATATTTTGTCTTTCGTTGTGATTTTTTGTCTTTTTCGTTACGTTACGCCCCGCAGCCCGCTCAGCCGTTAAACTTCCTGAATACGGAAACAAACAGCTGCTGGGGGGTATGTTCTCCCACGACGGGCGGAATTTCCTCCGCCGCGATATGGTTGTTTTCTTTCATGCACACCTGCGTTTTCCGCACCGCTTCTACCACCGAAACGGGCGATACGCCGCGGGGACAACGCTCCGCGCACGCATAGCAGGTAAGGCAATCCCAAGCCTTTTTATCGGCTAACAGTTCTTCCAGTCTGCCGCGCACCAGCCGCGAAACGAATGCGTGCGGCTGCACGTTTGCGGGGCACCGCCCGGAACATTTGCCGCATTTCATACACGCGTAGATGTTCGTGCCGCAAATTTCCCGCAAATTTTCAAGCCGTTCTTCCCGCGTCATACGTTGCCTCCTTCCGCCGCGCCGCACGCCGCGCAATTTTCGCCCGCCGCCGCGCAGGTTACGCAGTTTTCGTACTCCGCGCCCAGCGCCTCGCAAATCAGCGCGGGCAGGTCGATTACTTTCAGCGCGCCGCCACCGTTTTCTTTCAGATTATAATGGCAAAGCGGGCACACCGTAGCGATTTCCGCCGCGCCCGCGGCTGCCGCGTTTTCTAAAATTTTGCGGCTCTTCGCCTTCGTCAATTCCGGATTTTTCACCGACTGATACGCGCCGCAGCATTCGTTTCTGAACGCGTACGTTACGGGCGTGCCGCCCAGCGCTTCGATGAATTTTTCCATCAACGACGGATTTTCGGGGTTATCGAACGCCATTACCTTCGAAGGGCGCAACAAAAGGCAGCCGTAATACGCCGCGATTTTGCGGTTCAGCGGCTTCACCACCTTGCTTTTAATCGTTTCGAACCCCACTTCGTCTCGCAGGAATTCAAGATAGTGCATCACCCGCGTTTCGCCGTTATACGGCGTTTCGAAGCCGAGATACGTATTCGCCGCGCGCGAAAAATCTCCGTCCGTTTTAATGTCCTCGTTCGTCCGCTTGATTACGTTGTGGCAGGCGGAACAAAGCGTAAGCAGTTTGCCGCCGTGTTCTTTCGCGTATTCCAG
>DLQW01000020.1 GCA_002474405.1 Christensenella sp. UBA7597
TTTCTTCCGCAATCGCCGCAGGCGGCTTCCGCAGGATTTTCGAAAATCTGAAACAGGGCAGCGCGAAATCTCCCATATCGTTGGCGGGCGGAACGGTGATGTAAGAAGCAATATCCTCCGCGCCCACTCCGTCGATATTGATTTTTCCTGCAATATACTTTTTATAATCCATTCGTAAATCTCCTCCCGCGCGGAGCGAAAAATACGTTCCGCGTGCGTTTTTTCGGCATTTTCAAAAGATATATTAACATATTTTTGAAAAATATGCAAGTTTAATTTGCTTATTTTCGAATTTTATATTATAATTATGTGGCAGCCGTAAAGAAAAGCGGCTTGCGCAACGCGATTATTTATTTTAAGGAAGTATTTTTGATATGAAGCTCGGAGTCGTAGGCTTGCCCAACGTAGGAAAATCCACTCTTTTCAACGCCATCACGCACGCGGGTGCGGAATGTGCGAATTACCCTTTCTGCACCATCNNATTTGCACTAACTTTACAGAATTTAGGCTACATCTCAACAATAAAAATAATAGTCAAACAAGTTGACTTTTATTTTGTATTGTCTTCGATTTGCACTAACTTTGCACACTGATAATAAAAACGTTTTTATAGACATGTCATTAAAATGTGGTATAGTAGGACTGCCTAACGTGGGCAAGTCCACTCTTTTCAACTGCCTGTCCAGCGCTAAGGCACAGGCCGCCAATTTCCCTTTCTGCACCATCGAACCCAACGTAGGCGTGGTTGCCGTGCCCGACGAGCGGCTGGATAAGCTTGCCGCCCTGTACCAGAGCAAAAAAGTAACCCCCGCCGTCATCGAATTCGTAGACATCGCGGGACTTGTGAAAGGCGCTTCGCACGGCGAAGGATTAGGCAACAAATTTCTTTCGCACATCCGCGAAGTAGACGCCATCGTGCACGTGGTGCGCTGCTTCGAGGACGCGAACATCACGCACGTCGAAAATTCCGTAGATCCCGTACGCGATATTCAGACGATCAATCTGGAACTCATTCTTTCCGATATGGAAACGGTGCAGACGCGTATGAACAAAGTGAAAAACAACGCGAAAGGCGGCGCCGACAAAAAAGCCGCGGAAGAATACGAATTTCTTGAAAAAATTTACGCGTTCCTTGAAAAGGAAAATCCCGCGCGTAATTTTACGGTAGACGAAAAAGACGAAGAATTTTATAAAAATTTATTCCTGCTCACTTCGAAACCCGTAATTTACGCGGCGAACATCAAAGAAACGGACATGGGCAAAGACGAAGACTCTCTCCCCTACGTCGTCCGCGTGAAAGAGTTTGCGAAAAACGAAGGCAGCGAAACGCTTGTCATCTGCGCGAAAACCGAAGAAGAGCTTTCGCAGATGGAAGCGGAGGACAAGGCGCTGTTTATGGAAGAATTCGGCTTGGGCGAAAGCGGACTGGACAGGCTGATTAAAAAATCGTATTCCCTGCTCGGCTTGATTTCCTATCTCACCGCCGGCGAAAAGGAAACGCGCGCCTGGACGATTACCAAAGGCACGAAAGCGCCGCAGGCGGCGGGAAAAATCCATTCCGATTTCGAACGCGGATTTATCCGCGCCGACGTCGTGAACTGGGAAACGCTTGTATCTTTGGGCTCGCTGGTGGCGGCGAAAGAAAAAGGCAAGGTGCGCAGCGAAGGCAAAGAATACGTGATGCAGGACGGCGACGTGGTAGAATTCTTCTTCAACGTTTCGAAGAGCACGAAATAATCGCGGTTTTGCAAATAAAATTACCCGCTCTCCCGAAAAGGAGAACGGTTTTTTTATACGCCGCAGTTATCCGCAGAAATTATTATCGTTTTCTTCCGTAAAACGCCCCTGCTCTGCTTTCGATGCCGTCCCTGAGCGATTCCGTCTGCAACCGCATTTTTTCATTGGCTTCGCCCTGAAAATTTCTGTCCACGCACTCCCGCTGCCGCCGCTTCGCTTCTTCGTACATTTTCGCCGAAGAAAAAATAGATTGCAGCGAGTAATTTTCGTTGATGTAACTCATTTCGCCCACCGCGTAATAACTATATACGTCCTCTTTGCCGCTGACGATAAAATGATCGCACAAAAGCACGTCGAACGTACTGCAAATCATCTGAATCACTTTCGTGGCGGCATTGTCCGCGTCCGACGGCAACGCCGAATCTTTAGGGTGATTGTGCACGAGAATCACTCCTTTCGGTTTTTGAATCACCAGACTTTCCCCGATCGCCGCCGTGGGTACGGAAACGTTCGTTTCGCTGAATCCGCCGTATTCTTCCCTGCAGACGATGTTCATTTTTTTATCGAGAAAGTACATATCGAACGTTTCGAACCGCAGCCCGGAATATTCGCGCCGCGCGTACTTCACAAACTCTTTCACGTCGTAATATTTCGGGTAGCAGGCGCCGCTTGAACGGAATTTTTTAAAAAACACGCCGATCACGCGAAGATATGCCGCCACGCTGGGACCTACCCCTTCCACCGTCTGCAACTGTTCCGTCGTTCTCGTAAAAATATTTTCGATACTGCCGAATTTCCGAAGCAGCGCGTGCGCCACGGGATTTGTATTTTTTCTCGGATACGCGTTGAACAGCAACCCTTCCAGCCATTCGTGTTCTTCCAGTCCGCCCGATTCGAATTTCGCTATCAGCCTGCCCCTGTGCCCCTCGTGCGTTGTATCCGGCTTTTTCTTTTCCGGAACGTCCGTTTCCATCATCGGTCTTTCTTCTTCCTCCGTATCGGTTATATAAAGTATTGTAACATATTTTCCTTGCAATGTCAATGAAACAAAAGGCTTGCGCGCCGCTTTCTTCCGTTTTCTCCGTCTCTTTTTCTCTTATGCGGCGCGCCGCGCTTGACTTTTCGCCTTTCTTTTGCTATAATTTTTTTATGACAGAACTCTTTTACGCGCCGCGCGGCGGCACTTCGCGCGATTTCGTTGCGCGCGTGCTTGGCGATTGTTACGGATTCGACAACGTAACCTTTTCGCGTTCCGCCTCCGGAAAGCCTTTGTGCGACGCCCCCGTTTGTTTTTCGCTTTCGCATACGCGGGAATATTTCTTTCTCGCCGTATCGGAAAAAGAAGTCGGCGCCGACGCGGAATCTCTTTCGCGGCGCGGCGATTTTTCCGCGATTATTTCGCGGCTGCCCGAAAGCGAACGCGCGCGCGCCCTCGCTTCGCCCGAAGAATTTTTAAAACTCTGGACGGAACGGGAAGCCGTTGCAAAATACCTTTCCGCGCCCGTGTTTTCCGTATTCGGAAAAATAACGCTTAAACGCGGCGAAGATACGACGCGGCACGTGTTTTTAAACGGTAAAGAACTGCCCGTACGGCTGTTTGCCGCGGAAATCGCGGGGCACGCCGTGGCTATCTGCGCGGAAAAAAACGAACGATTCGGAAAAATTCATTATCTTCAGGGAGATTTACATCAATGATTACGGCAATTATCGCAATGGAAAGCGAAGCGGAAATTCTTCTGAAAAACGCAACCGTTACGGCGGAAAAAACGCTTCTCGGCAAAAAAACGTACGAGGGCGAATTTCACGGCAAAAAATTCGCGCTCGTTATGTGCGGCGTGGGCAAAGTAAACGCAGCCATCGGCGCGGCGGCGGGCATTTCCGCCTATCGCCCGTCCTCGGTTTTAAATTTCGGCGTTGCGGGCGGTCTGAACGAATCCGCAAAGCTTTGCGAAGTATACGCCATCAACAAAGCCGTACAGTTCGATTTCGATTTAACGCAGCTGAACGGCGGAAAAATCGGCACGCTGGACGAATATACCGAAAATTATCTTCCGCTTTCCCCTCTTCCGTCTCCTCTTTCCTCTGCGTTTCCCGTACGCGCGCTTGCCACGGCGGACAGATTCAACGATTCCGCGGCGGATTACGCGCTGCTGACGAAAGAACTGAACGCCGATATACGGGATATGGAAGGTTGCGCAATCGTGCAGACGGCAAAAAACGCGGGCGTTCCCGTATATTCTTTCAAGGCGATTTCCGACGTCGCGGGCAGCGGCAGCACCACGCAGCAGTACCTGCAAAACCGCGCGGCGGCGCTTTTCAACCTTGAAAAGGCGCTTCCCGGAATCTTTGCGGCGCTGTAATAAAAAACACTACCGAACAGGAAAAAATTATGATTGATTTAGGCGACTGGAACGAAATTTTGTCTCCGCTGTTTCAGGCGGACGAATACAAAAAAATCAGAAAATTTTTAATCGAAGAATATTCGAATCATACCGTTTACCCGGATATGTACGATTTGTACAACTGCTTCCGTTTCACGCCGTTCAAAAACGTGAAAGCGGTGCTTTTGGGGCAGGACCCCTACCATAACGAAGGGCAGGCGCACGGGCTTTGCTTTTCGGTAAAGGACGGCGTTGAACCGCCGCCCTCGCTGGTAAACATTTTCAAAGAATTAAACAGCGACCTCGGCTACGAACCGCCGAAAAGCGGCAACCTCACCAAATGGGCGAACGAAGGCGTTCTGCTTTTAAACACTTCGCTCACCGTACGCGCGCATATGGCGAATTCTCATTCGAAATGCGGCTGGTCGTGGTTTACCGATAACGTGATACGCATCATTTCCGAAAAGAAAGAGCACGTGGTATTTATCCTCTGGGGCGGGAACGCGCGCAGCAAAAAGCCGCTGATCGACGCGAATAAGCACCTGATTTTAGAGTGCGCGCACCCCTCGCCGCTTTCCGCGTACAACGGATTTTTCGGCTGCCGCCACTTTTCGAAAACCAACGCGTATTTAACCGCGCACGGCATCGCGCCGATCGACTGGAATTTAAACGACTGATTTTTTGCGGATAAAACTTAATAATTTTTACAAGCCCTCGCGCGAGGGCTTTTTTCTTGCCGTTTTTTCCATAAAGCAAGGGATATTTCCGCCTGCCGCGCGCGTAAATATAATAGAATACTTTTGTTTGGGAGATTGCCATGGCTCAAATCAACGTTACCACCTTTCCGGAATTCAAAGCCGCCGTAGAGGACGCCGATTCCACAGAAATTTTTCTGCTGAACGATATCGCCTTTTCCGGCGGAATTAAAATCCCCGTCGCAAAAAAAACGCTTGTCATCGACGGCAACGGGCATACGATTACCGACAATAATTCTTCTTCGTATACCGACGCTTTATACGTGCCCGCCGGCGCGGGAACGCTTTCCGTTACCGTAAAAAACGCCGTCTGGAGCGGCAGAAATTATTACGGCGTCGTGTGCGTCTACGACGACGCGGCGAACGCGAACGTAACCGTAATTCTTGAAAACATCTCCTATCGCGGTCCGCAGATGATATACAACCGCTACGGCACAACGAAAATCGTCGGCTGCAATGTCTCTATCGAAAAAAACGGCGCAAGCGCTTCCCCGCAGGAATTCGCCGAAGCCAACCGCCTGATTTTTTCCGGCGTTACGAAAATTTCTTCGCAAACCGCTTCAAACGCCGTCATCTGGTTCCCTTTCGCTTCCTCCGCTCTTACGGTAGAAGAAAACGCAAGCCTTACCGTCGACGCGCCGGATACTTACCTTATTTATTCCGATTCCGCCGCAAAACCGACGCTCTCCTTTCTGGCAAATTCGAAAACGCAGATTTCAGTAAAAAGCGGACTTTTTTACGCTGCCGGCGCCTCCGCGCATATCGCCTCATCCTGCGTCGTAAATGCGGGCGCGTCTTTTTCCGCCACGGCAACGGCAAATAACGGCGTGCCGCTTTTCAAATGCGCGGGCGAACTCACCGTCCACAAAAACGCTTCGTTTCACCTTATCATGCCCGCAAAAGGCACCTCTCCGCTGCTGTATTTTTCCGCCGCCGCAAAAGTATCTTTCACCGAACCGAAAAGCATATTGCTGTATTCAACCGGCGGAAAGGTATTTTCTTTTGCCGCCGGCAGCACTTCAACTCCGAACAAAATTCACGTAAACGCCAACAAAATCAATTTCTGGACGAGTGCAAAAACGCCATTCGCCTCCGCAGGCGGCTTCGACGACGTTCCGTTTACGGCAATCGGAAAACAGGACGGCGAAAACGTAACCGTTGAAGAAACGCTTAGCTCTTCCGCGTACCTTGCCGCGGAAAGCAATCTTGTTGCGGGCGACGGCGGCTATCCGTTAAGCGCCGCAAATTTCGACCTTTTAAAAGCGGCGGTATTTTCGGCGGGAAAGCTGCCTCTTTACACCGATCGCATCACCGATATTTCCGCAGCCGTTACGGGCACGACGGAAGCCGGCGCCGCCATCGAAGGTACGGCGGGAAACGCAACCCTGCAAGCCACAGCCGACGAAAACGGCGATTTTTCCGCGCCGCTTTCCGAAAAAGCCGCCGTAGGAGAAACCGCCGTAATCAAAGCGAATAAAAATTTTTTAACCGTAAGCGAAACGCTTATCGTACAAGGCAGCGTAAGCATAACTTATCTGCCCGATATTCCCTTCAACGCCTTCGCCGCGCCCCGCCGCACCGCAAACGTGCTCCGCGAAAACCCGGACTGGCACCTCGAACTGACGGATACCCGCCCGAACGGCGGCGACTGGCGGCTGTACGTAACTCTGGAAACGCCGCTGCAATCGGACGGCAACGCCATCGAAAACGCGGTAACGTTCGTTGAAAACGCTTCCGTTTCCGCGCTCTCTTCCGTTCCCCTTATCGTCAAAGAAGGCGTTTCCTCCGCAGCCGGCAAAATCATTCTTTCCTGGAAAGAAGCAGAAGGCATTTTGCTCTCTTTAAGCGAAACCGAAATCTATCGGAAAGGCAAATATTCGGCAACGCTGAAATGGAACGCGGAATTTTAAACCTTGCCCCGCGAAAAACGGAAAGCCGCGCCTATACCCGCGTGCGCGTCTGATACCCGATGACGTTGGAAACCACGTCGTCGTAACCGGGAGCTTTCAGCGTAACGAAGTCGGAAAAATTCCGCCGCTTTTCAAAATGCGTTTTGCAATCGCAGCAGCCGCCCGAAAAACAATCGCTCCGCCGATCAAAAGCGCCCGCCGCGTAGATTTTTACTTCACGCTTTCGTAACCTGAAAGGTAACGGTCATTGTCGCACCGTCCTCAAGATCCGGAAGATTTACGCTTAACACGCCGCCGGTAAACGTATAATCGGAAGTCTTTGCGCCGTTGATCTGCACGGCGTAATCGGTATCGAACGACACGTTCGCGGTATCCGGTTTATCCGCAAGCACGCCTTTCGAATACACGTCGCCTGAATTGTTTTCTATAACCACGGTGTACAGCAGCGGTCCGTCTACCCAGTACGTCTTGTTTGCGGAAAGCGTCGCCGTCAGCCCGTTGACAATCGTCGTGGTAACGGTATTCGTCATAAAAGTAATGGGAACGGCTTCCGCGCCGTATTCGCCGTTGAAATCGGCTTGATTCGTGATGATAATTTTAGCCATATTGAATCGGATTCTCCGTAACTGAATTCGCAAAACGCCCTTTCGGGGCGCCTTTGCTACTTTCATTATATGCCGCCGCCCGCAAAAACGGTTTTCCCAAACCGAAGCGCATACGTCGCGCCATACGTCCGCCCAAAACCAACCGCCTTTTGTTTTCGTAACAAAAGGCGGTTTTCAGAAGAAATTCAATTTTTATCGGCAAACAGGAAATCTCTTCCCGCGGGTGAAACCTTCCGCCGCTTATTTACGCAGCCTTGTTTCCGGCGCGATATTTAAGGTACCATTCGCTCTTCGTGAACGGCTCGCTGCTGCCCGAACAGGTAACTTTCACTTCTCCGCCGTTCGAAGACACGATAATGTTTCCGTTCAGCGATTCGAAATTCCCCTCCGCCGTTTCGGAATATATCGACGTTACGTAAATTTTATCGGTATATTTCAGCACGCGGTCGCAAAAATCCTGCGTGGGGAAAACGTTGGCGATATTCTCCGTGTATTCCGTACTTCCGCAGCAACAGCAAACACACACGATTTCCGGGCGGATTTTCGCAAGCAATTCGTCGTTCGAAGAAGTTTTCGAACCGTGATGCCCCGCTTTGAACAGCTTGCATTGCGGCAAATCGTTGTTTTCCACAAGCGATTTTTCACCCTCTTTTTCGAGGTCTCCCGTAAACAGATAGTTATTGTTGCCCTGTTTCAGAAGAAAACATACGGAATAATTGTTTTCGTCCGACGTATCCTCTTCGTAAAATTTCTGATACAGAAAATTCAGCGTGATATCGGGCGCAAGTTCGTACGTTCTCTGCGCGCCGTTCGCGTTGTTCCAGCAATCGAGCGCGGTATAATGCACCGTCTGTTCGCTTGCCGCCACGGCAGCGTCGCGCTTTTCAACGTATTTCTGATACAGCTGCGAAGTTTTCGACGTTCGCGCAAAATCGATAATCGTTCTGCATTCGAACGCTTCGAAAATCCCCTTGGCGGCAGACGTGCCTACAAATCCCGAAATATGGTCCTGATCGGCATGCGTAGCAATCACGTATTCCAGCACGCCGTCCGTGCAGTACCGGCTTACATACTCCGTAATCGTTTTCGCCGAGGACTGCCGCGAACCCGCGTCCACCAGAATTTCGGTATCGCCTACTTTAATCAGCGTGCAATCGCCCGTATATTTGTTGCCGAGTTCCAGAAAATGTATCTGCAGATCGTCGGTAACAATCGTTTCGCCGCCGGGGTTGTCGCCCGTTCCGCCGCCCGCGGAATCTCCCGGTTTCAGCCATATGTCCAGATAGCCTTTCCACCAGAGAAACGCCAGCACAAGCGCGGCGATAATCAGCAGAATCACCACGAAAAGCGGCAATTTTACCGCCGCTTTTCTTCTGTTGTTCTTTCTTTTCTTCGTTGCCATAACTTATATACCGATATGCAATCCGTACGGTTACATGTGCTCGTGAATCGTACGCGAAATCACTTCGTCCTGCTGCTCTTTCGTAAGCTTATTGAAATTAACGGCATACCCCGATACCCGGATGGTAAGCTGCGGATATTTTTCGGGATGTTTCTGCGCGTCAAGCAGCGTTTCGCGGTTGAAAACGTTTACGTTCAGATGATGTCCGCCGTCCGCTACGTATGCGTCCAGCATGTTTACAAGATTATCTACTCTCTCACTCATTGTTTTTTATCTCCGTTCGTTGTAATTTTTTCGTCCGTTTACTCTTCGTCGCTTCCCAGCGAGGAAGGCGTTACGGAAAACGTGTTGGAAATGCCGTCGCGCGCAAACGTATACGGCAATTTCGCCACCGAGCAAAGCGAAGCGATCGCGCCCGTGTGGTCTCTGCCGTGCATGGGATTCGCGCCCGGCGCAAGCGGCGTTCCCGCTCTTCTTCCGTCCGGCGTGTTGCCCGTCTTTTTGCCGTACACCACGTTGGAAGTAATCGTCAAAATCGATGTGGTGGGAATCGAATCGCGGTACGTGTGATGGCTTGCCACTTTGCCCATAAACGTTTTCAAAAGCCACACGGCGATTTCGTCCACGCGGTCGTCGTTGTTGCCGTACTTCGGATAGTCGCCTTCGATACGGTAATCTACAATCAAGCCGTCCTCGTCGCGGATCGGGTACACTTTCGCGTATTTGATGGCGGAAAGCGAATCCACCGCGCAGGAAAGCCCCGCGATGCCCGTAGCGAAAAATCTGCGCACTTTCGTATCGTGCAACGCCATTTCAAGCGCTTCGTACGAATATTTGTCGTGCATGTAATGAATCAGATTCAACGTGTTTACGTACAAATCCGCAAGCCAGCCCATCGTCTTTTCGTAACGCGCCACCACGTCGTCGTAATCCAGCGCGCCGTCTCCTTCCACCGCGGGGAACGCGGGCGAAACCTGAAAAGGCTTGCCGTTCTTATCTTTCAGAAGCTCGTCTTTGCCGCCGTTCAACGCGTACAAAAGGCATTTGGCAAGGTTGGCGCGGGCACCGAAGAACTGCATGTCCTTGCCCTCGCGCATGCAGCTTACGCAGCAGGCGATGCAGTAATCGTCGCCCATCAAGGGGCGCATCAGCTCGTCGCTTTCGTACTGCAGCGAAGAAGTACGGATGGAAAGATCCGCGCAGAACTTCTTGAACTTTTCGGGCAGCGCGCGCGCCCACAGCACCGTTAAATTGGGTTCGGGCGCGGGACCTAAATTATCCAGCGTGTGCAGAATACGGAACGCCGTTTTCGTAACCAGCGTTCTGCCGTCCTCGCCCATACCGCCGATCGATTCCGTTACCCAGGTAGGGTCGCCGGAAAACAGCTCGTTGTATTCGCGGATACGCATGAATTTCACGATGCGCAGCTTCATTACGAAATGGTCGATGTACTCCTGCGCTTCCTCTTCGGTAATCACGCCGTTTTTCAAATCTCTTTCGATATAAATATCGAGGAACGTGCTGTTTCTGCCGATAGACATCGCCGCGCCGTTCTGGTCTTTCACCGCCGCAAGATACCCGAAATACAGCGCCTGCACGGCTTCTTTCGCCGTTTTCGCGGGCTGAGAAATATCGCAGCCGTAAATGTTCGCCATTTCTTTCAGCTTTTTCAGCGCCTTGATTTGTTCGGAAACCTCTTCGCGGTCGCGCACGAGTTCCGCCGTCATCTCGCCCGTCATCGCCTTTTTATCCGCTTCTTTTTTCGCGATGAGAAAATCTACGCCGTACAGCGCCACGCGGCGGTAATCGCCCACGATTCTGCCTCTGCCGTAGGTATCGGGAAGCCCCGTTAAAATGTGCGCCTTTCTCGCCGCGCGCATTTCGGGCGTGTACGCGTCGTATACGCCGTCGTTATGCGTCTTTCTGTACTTGGCGAAAATTTCTTTCACTTTCGGGTCCAGATGATAGCCGTACATTTCAAGCGCCTCTTCCGACATTCTGATTCCCCCGAACGGCTGTAACGCGCGCTTGAACGGCTTATCCGT
>DLQW01000080.1:0-14739 GCA_002474405.1 Christensenella sp. UBA7597
TAAAATCCGTTCGTCGGGCGGAGAGAAAGGCGTGCTGAAAATTTCTTCTTTCTTCGGCGGGTACGGCGATACGTGGGCGCAGGCGCTTGCCGACGGGTATCGTACATACAATCCTTCGGTGCAGGTGAAAGTGGTGTGCAACACGCTGGTGCGCGACGAAGCCGTAACCGCGGCGCAGACGAATCAGACGGATACCGATATTTATTTTATCGACGGTATCGGCGTGGGGCAGTACTGCGAATCGTACGGTTCGCTTGCCGATTTAAGCGAAGTGTTTTCGTCGACGCCGAAAGCCGGCGGAAAAACGGAAGAAAAGACGATCGCCGAAAAAATCCGCCCCGAAATCGTTTCGGAAATGCAGTACGGCGGAGATCAGGAAGCGTATATCGGCAAATATTACACGGTGCCGTCGCCTTCCGGACCGTGTTCGCTGATTCTGAACGAGGACGCTTTGAACAATGCGCTGGGCGAAGGACAGTGGGAAGAACCCCGCACGACGGACGAATTGTTTGCTCTGTGCGAAAAAATCAAAAACGCAAACGCGACGGTGAACGTGGCGGGCGTGAGTTACACGGTATATCCTTTTATTTATAGCGGCGGCGCGGTGGAATACTGGAGATATCTGTATTACCCCTGGATCGCGCAGTATGACGGCGTTGAAAAGTGGGATGATTTCGTCGCCTGTAAAAAAGACGGGGAATATTCGAAAGAAGCGTATCAGACGGAAGGAAAAGAAAAAGCGTACGCGCAATTCGAACGACTGATCAAACGTGCGAACGGCTATTGCGACCCTTCCAGCATGAATAACAAATACACGGCTTCGCAAAAATATTTCTTTCAGGGCAGAGCGTGTATGTATGTTTGCGGCGACTGGCTGGAACGCGAAATGGAAAATGCCACGGAGTATAAGGCGAATTTACGGATGATTCGCACGCCCGTTACTTCGGATCTCGCCGAAAAAATCGAACGGACGTATCAGGTATCGCTCGGTTCTACCGCAGCCGAAAAAGATAAAACGTTGTCCGCGGCGGTGAAGGCTGCCGACGAAGGGCAAAGCGCGTCCGCAGAGCTTGCTTCCGCTGCGTACGAGGCGGTGAAAAGCGCTCGCGCCGTTACGTTTACGCTGGCAAACAGCGCGGTGGGGTTTGTGCCCGCGTGCAGCGTGAATATCGATCTGGCGATTGACTTTTTCCGCTATATGTATTCGGACGAAGGCGTGAAAATCGTGCTGAACGCCAGTAAAAGTTATCTGCCCGTGAGCAACGCGAACGAAATTTCGGCGGACGGCGACATCAGCGGATTCCGCGCTTCGGTGAACGCGATTTCCGGCGGAAACACAAAGTACATCTATTCGTCGTCGAAAGATCCCATCCGTTATCGCGCGGGGCTGGATTTGTATATGGGGAACGAAAAGCCGGAGGTGGCGATGGGCAAGAAAACCGGCGCGATGAGCGCCGCGGAATATCTGCAACGCGAGATGAGATTGCTCGACGAGAAGTGGAGCGATTACATGTACAGCATCGGCTGAAATGAAAAAAGAAGAACGGCGGTGGCGATTTCCGGCGTAAGCGAAGGAATCGCCGGAAGAAAACGGCGGAACGATGGCACGAAGAGGAAAATAAGATGAACGGAAACGGAACGGGAACGGAAAATATCAGACCGAACAACGGCGGCTTTCGGTCGCGGCGGGTGAAACGCGGCTTTTTCATCGCCGGCATGCTCAGCGTGGGGTTGATTCAGTTTCTGGTGTTTTGGGTGTATGTAAATTTCAATTCGATTCTCATGGCGTTTCAAACCCGTACGAGGACGGGCGTGCAATGGGGCTTTGAGAATTTTACGAGATTTTTCAGAGAAGTGAAAATCCCCGAAATGGAACTGGGGCTTGCGCTGAAAAACACGATGCTCCTGTTTGTGGTGGGCACGATGATCGGCTTGCCTTCGTCGTTGCTGTTTGCTTATTACCTCTATAAAAAAGTACGTTGGTCCGGATTTTTTCGCGTGGTGTTTTTTCTGCCGTCCATCATTTCCGCCGCGGTACTGGTGGGCTTGTTCAAATACGTGATGGCGGTACAGGGACCTTTCAACGGCTTCCTGTCGGTGCTTACGGGGCATGCCGTGGAAACGGAGTGGCTGACGGACGACAATCTTGCGATGAAAACGATTTTGTTTTATGTGTTCTGGACGGGGTTCGGCGGCAATATCGTACTTCTTACGGGGGCGATTCACAGAATTTCGCCGGATATACTCGAATACGCAAAAATCGACGGCGTCGGGATGACGCGGGAACTGTTTCAGATTATTATTCCGCTGATATGGCCTACGCTTTCCACGATGATCGTGCTTGCCGTGGCGGGGTTGTTCACGAATTCCGGTCCGATTCTGTTGTTTACGGAAGGGCAATATAAAACAATGACGCTCGGCTATTTTATCTTCGATCAGGTGCAGGGCGGACAGTATTATTATCCTTCGGCAATCGGACTGATTTTCACGGCGATCGGCTTCCCGTTGGTGCTTATCGTGAAATATCTGCTCGGAAAAGTTGCGGAAGACGTTGAATATTAAGGGGGACGGTACGGTGAAAAAAGAAATCGTCAGACGGTCTGAAACCGAAAAAATAGTATTATCCGTAGTGTTCGTATTTTTCCTGATATATGCGATTACCCTGATATTTCCGTTCGTCTGGGCAATTTTAAGTTCGCTGAAAACCGATGACGAATATTTCGAAAAAGTATTCGCCTGGCCGAAGCAATGGTTGTTTTCGAATTACCTGCGCGCCTTCGCCGAATTTAAAATCGGTCGGACTACGATGATCGGTATGATCGGCAACAGTCTGTGGCTCACCTTTGCGGGAACGTTTGTGGCGATTATGGTTTCAAGCGCGATGGCGTATATCGTGGCGAAATATCCGTTCCGGGGCACGAAGGCGATTTACAACACGGCGATTTTCACGATGATTATTCCCATCGTAGGCAACCTGCCTTCGATGTATAAGCTTGTAACGTCTCTGGGGTTGAATAATCCCATAGGCATCATGGCGTTGTATGCGGGCGGCTTCGGTTTTAACTTTATTATTCTGCACGGGTTCTATCGCTCGGTATCGTGGAGTTATGCGGAAGCGGCGTTCATCGACGGAGCAAGCGACTGGCAGGTGTACTGGCAGGTGATATTGCCGCAGGCGAAACCCGCGCTTGTATCGATTGCGATTTTAAGCTGTATAGGGATATGGAACGATTACTATACGCCGTTTTTGTATCTGAAAGATTATCCTACGCTTGCGTTGGGGATTTATCAGTTCGAAATCGAAATGACTTACCGGAGCAACGTACCCATTTATTATTGTGCGATTTTACTTTCGATGCTGCCTATACTTATCGTGTTCTGCTTATTTCAGGAAACGATTATGGAAAATACCGTTGCCGGCGGGCTGAAAGCTTAGCGCGGGCGGAAAAAATCGTTAAAAACGCTTGAAAATGAAAAGGCAAAGCCTTTATTTAATAAATTATTCGGGAGGAATTGTATGAAACTCAAAAAACTTGCAGGAATCTGTTGTCTTATCGCCGTGGGAACGGGCAGCGCGATTTTCGGCGCCTGCGCCGTTTCCGGACCCAAACCGGACGACGGCGGGGAAACGCCTTCGCGTATTACGTCCGACTGGGAAACGATGCCTGAAAATACGAACGAAAACCTGAAATATTTCGGGTATTTCCACAGCGACGGATTCCGTTCGCAAGGTTCGTATGTAGACGAAATCGTCGCGCTGGAAAATTCCAACGTGCTGATGATTAACTCCTGCTTCGATAATTCGAAGGCGGCGGAGTGGCTGGCGAAAGCCAAGTCGGTAAATCAGAAAGTGATTTTCTCGGTACACGGCTTGTTCGAAGGCGGCGAATTGAAAAAGGCGAACAGCGCGACGTTGCTGGAAGATTACGAACAGACGCTTTCCGGTTTGAAAACGGCTCTGCAAAGCTATATCGACGACGGCACGCTTCTGGGCTTCTATTTCGACGAACCGGCATGGAACGGGGTGAAGGAAGCCGATTTCCGTACCGTTACTCAATGGATACGGGAGAATATACCTTCGATTAAGGTAATCACCACGATGACAACCAGCGATATCGGTATGTCGAAAACGGAAAATTATCCCGAAATCAACGCTTCGTATAACGAGTATTGCACCGACGTAATGTATGATTATTACGGAAAATGGAACGATGAAACCCGCCTTACGTATCTTGAAAAATTAAAGAGCAAGGCTACCAACGAGCAATGGATATGGGGCTGCGCCACGGGATTTGTGGACAATGCGGAACAAACCGACGAATTGTACAACGCGATTCGCGGCATGTACACCGAAGCGATTCAGGATGAACGTTATGCGGGCATCGTCAGCTTCTCTTACGCCGACGGGCTGGAAGGCGACTGGGGATACGGTTTACATACGTTTCTGGATAACGACAGCGAATATTACGATTTGGAGCTGAGAAAACTGTACACGGACATCGGGCGCGCGGTAATCGGCGCGGATTCTTACGATTATTCCTCGATGATCAATCTTACTCTGGTGGCTCCCACAGAAATTTACGAGTTAGGCGAAAAAATCGATCTGCCCGCCGCGGGTGCGGTGGACGGCTACGGCAACGAGATTCCCGTATCGTATAAAATCGTTTCTCCGTCGGGCGCGGAATTGCCGGTACAATCGTTTACGGCAACGGAAAGCGGTAAATACGAGGTAACCGTAACCGTTGAGAAAAACGGTAAAACCGTAAAGAAGCAGTGCTATATTTCCGTTCGTTATAAAGGCGAAATCAGCACGTTCGACGACGAGGCGAATCTTGCGGACGCCGGCGGAACGGATGCCGATACGTGGTGCTGGCCGAGACAAATCGACCATACGTTTTACCGTACGGGCGGCGGCTCTCTTAAAGTAACGCCGCACGTAAAAGACGGTACGTGGCCGCGCATTATTTTCGAACGGAACGGCTATCAGCTGTGGGATCTTTCGGAGGCGGGCGCCGTATCCATGTGGGTATACAACACTTCGGATACGCCTATCGAAGGTTTTTCCCTGATGGTGAGCGACGAGAATCTGAATTCCAAGCAAACCGTTTATTCTACCGTTACGCTGCCTTCGAAACAGTGGACGGAAGTAAAAATAAGCGTTGAGGCGATTAAAGCCGCGAAACCCTCGCTGGATCTTACGAAAGTTACCGTGTTTTACGGCAATGCCGCGTCGGATTACACCAACAGAGCCGCATTCTATATCGACGACGTAACCATTCTTGAAAAAACGGAAGAGATTCCCGAAAGCGTCAGAAGTTTTGAAACGGACGCGGATCTGAGCACGATCGGCGACAACGCGGACGACATATGGACGTGGCCCGTTTCCATCAGCGAAGAACAGGCGCGCACCGGCAAGAAGTCTTTGAAAATCACCGTTCGTCAGGACGGCGGCGTATGGCCGAACGTCGTGTTCAAAAAGGACGCGACGACAACGCTCTGGAATCTTACGAACATCGAAAAAATTTCCGTATGGGTATATTTCGATTCCGATAACGATATGGAAGCGTTTGCCTGGAAAATCTGCAACGATAACGGTACCGGCGGCGAAGCGAATACGATTACGAAAACCGTAACGCTCAAAGCGCGGCAGTGGACGGAAATTTCGATAACGCGCGCCGAAATCGAAGCGCTCGCACAAGGGACAAATCTTGATTTGACGAATGTGTACGTGAAAATCGGGCAGTGCGCGGGTACGTATACCGATCGTTCGGATTTCTACATCGATGATTTTAAGGCAGAGGAAAAGTAAGGTAAGTAAAATAAGTATGGACAGAACTTTATTCGGCATATTTCACACTGCATACGAACGGTCGGGAGAGTATTTTTTCCGCGCGGCGGCATCCGATTATCTGAATGTGTTTATCGTGGAGGCGGACTATAAAAGCGAACAATTCGCCGTTACGATGAACGAATTGAAAAAGCATAAAGATAAATTTGCGTTTGTCGCCGCAGGAAGTCTCGGTTTTTCCGTGCGCAACAATGTATATGTGGCGGACACGGGCGAAGAGCAATCGGCTTTTCGCCCCGAAGCCGTATTTTTAAGCGATTATCGCACGCGCGTAAACGAAATGATCGCATATCTGAAAAAGCACGGCTGGTACGAAAGCGTGGTCGGTTTTTATATGGACGAACCGTTGCTCTGGAACATCAGACGGGAATGGCTGAAAGATTTTACGAAATATTTCCGTACGCAAGCCGCGCCGGATAAAAGATTTTTTATCTGTTTTTCCGTGGCGGGGGTGGCTCCCGAATACTGGACGATTAACGACGTACAGCCGATTACGCCCGATTGCGCGCAGTATCTCACCGACGTGGCGTTTGACATGTATCATAAATGGAACCCCGATTATCGGGCGATTCTGAAGCTGATGAAAGAGAGAACCGGCAACAGAAAAGATCTGAAAATCTGGATGATTCCCTGCACCATGAATTATCGCGGCGATAAAACGGAAGAGCATTGTCTGGAGCATCTCGAAAACTGTTACCGGGTTCTGAAAGAGGAAGAAAACGCGGGCGGTCTGATGTGCTTTACGTATTATACGTTTAAAGCGGAGGAAGAAACGCTGGGCAACATCGGGCTTGACAAATTGTGCGATTCTGCGTATAATTACAACTGGAACAGGTTGGCGGAGCGCGTACGCGAAATCGGCAGAGAAATCGTAAGCGGAAAATTCGATGAGGAGCGCCGAAAAAATTAAGGCAATATTTCGCGGAATGCGGTGGTATTGAAAGGAAAGAGTATTATGAAAATGAATTTTCGCGGTTTGCAGTTCGAACGAATCGGGAATAAAATTTATCTGGTGAATTTCTGCGGCTTTGCGGGCTGCAAAGATTCGGGGAAAAAAGAATTGTTCGATTTTTGCGAAATTCAGATCGCAGGGCAGAATCATGCCGAACATGCGGGGGCGAAGTGGTTACATTCCAGCGAAACCGCAAAATTGAAATATATTTCGTATGCGGAAACCGAAAATATGCTTGAAATCGTGCAGAGCGACGACCTTGTGAGCGTTACCACCCACTTCGAAGCATATCCCGATTGCCGGACGTTGCGCATATGGAACACGGTGAACAATCTTACCGATAAGCCGCTGATTATCGAACATGTTTCTTCGTTTGTGCTGTACGGGCTTTGCGATCGGGGTACCGACGGCGTAAGAAACATGTATCTGCATCGTTTTTATAACAGCTGGCATGTGGAGTGTCAGCCGGTGCGCCTGAGTTTTTATCAGTCGGGGCTGTTCAACGGAAACGGGCGGAGCATGAAGAGAATCGTCGGCTCGAACACGGGCAGCTGGTCTACGAAAGAGCAGTTACCGCAGGCGATCATCGAGGACGAAGAAAAGAAGCAGTTTCTGTTCTTTCAGATTGAATCGAACAATAGCTGGTACTATGAAATCGGCGATACGGATAAGCTGATTTATATGAATCTCGGCGGTCCGAACGCGCTGGAAAATCAATGGAGCCGACGGCTGGAACCGAACGGCGGAGAATTTTCTACGGTTCCCGTTGCCGTTGTAACCGGTTGCGGCATCAACGACGTCGTGGCGGAAATGACAAAATATCGCCGCCATATCATAAGGCAGTGCGCTCCCGATAAAAAACTTCCCACGATTTTCAACGAATATATGCACCTTTCATGGGATAGCCCGAACGAAGCGCGCACGGCGATCGTCGCGCCGTCGGTAGCAGAACTGGGGATAAAGTACTACGTAATCGACTGCGGTTGGCACGACGAATGCGAAGTACGGGATATTTATCGCATGTGCGGAGAGTGGCGCCCTTCGAAAAAACGTTTCCCTTCCGGTCTGAAAAAAACAATCGATATGATTCATTCGTGCGGCATGAAAGCCGGCGTATGGATGGAACCCGAAATTATCGGCGCCGATTGCGAGAAAATGGAAGCCTACTACGGCGACGAATGTTTTATGCGCAGAAACGGCGAGAAAATTATTGCCGGCAGCCGGAAATTTCTTGATTTCCGAAATAAAAAAGTGCGCGATTATCTTACGGAAACCGTGGACATGCTGGTTCGCGACGGGGTGGATTATATTAAATTCGACTATAATCAGGACGTCGGCGCGGGCACGGAAACAGATGCGGTTTCGCCGGGAGACGGGCTTACGAAACATGCGGCGGCTTATCTCGACTGGGTGAAATCGGTGATGGATAAGTACCCGGCTTTAATCATCGAAGCGTGTTCCAGCGGCGGGCAGAGAATGGATTATAAAACGCTTTCTCTGCATCCGATCGTTTCCACTTCCGATCAGACGGATTACCGGAAATATCCGCACATCGCGGCAAATATACTTTCCGCCGTATTGCCGGAACAAGCGGCGGTATGGAGTTACCCCGTAGATTCGCCGTTTGAAATTAACGCCCAGAAAGACGAAACGCCCGAAAGTGCGAATGCCCGGATAGGGGACGAGCAGGTAATCATGAATATGGTAAATTCTATGTTGGGGCGGATGCATCTTGCAAGCGCGGTGCACCTGTTGGACGATAGAAAACGCGGTCTGATTAAAGAAGGCATACGCTGTTTTGAATCTTTATCAGCCGTTAAAAAAACCGCCGTTCCCTATTTCCCGCTCGGATTCGATAATTTTTACAGCGACGGCGCCGCGGCGGGATTGCTGGCGAAAAACGCGTTGTATCTTGCGGTGTGGAATCTGAACGGAAATCATGAAATTTGCGTACCCGTTCCCGAATACAAAGTGAAAAATCTGCGGCAGATATATCCGTCCGCCGAAACGGAACCGATCGGCAAAAACGGCGAGCGCGCAACCTGTTCCGCGGAAGAGCATCTTTTGAAATTTACGTTGCCGTCGGGGTATACGGCAAGATTTTTCGTGGCGGAGCTGCAGATAAAAGGAAAGTAACAACCTGTATATCGCGATAAAAAACAGAGTCCTATCCCGAACGAAATCGGGGTTCGGCTCTGTTTTTTTGTGTAATTTATAATAACGCAACGCGGTTGGAACGCTTTGAGACGGCATTTAATGCCGATAACATCAAGGATTACGGCGGTAAATATCGTGAAAATATTTACACGCCGTAAGCGCGTTGCAATAGGGGATTCATTCTCGAAAAAACATTATAACATAAAAGTAAATCCGAACCATTCACTTGTTACAAGGATTTGGTTCGGATTATACTGACTTGGTGCCCGTGGCCGGACTTGAACCGGCACGATCTTTCAATCGAGGGATTTTAAGGCAAATCACGCTATTTTTATGTCGATTTTAAAGTTTAACGACAAAACGAAAAAATGAAAGATTTTGCAATAAAAATCGATAAAAACAGCCGAAAGCACTATAAAATTCGCAAATCGAATTTTGCGCACAGCTTCACAATATAGCGTTTAAAACCAGCAAGTACCCAAAAGTTCCCAAATAAGACTAACTGTATTTGTTTCGCAAAATTTAAAAAAATCTAATTTTGCGAAACAAGCCACCTTGCAATATCTATGATAAATGCCGATATTTGTATTTATTTTATAATTAACTTTATTTTCAGGAAAAGAGGAAAAGAGTGTAAAAAAATTTCAAGTTAAAAACGCTAAACTTTTAAAGCCGATAAATCGAGGGCGATTTTTGTTGAAGCAGAAGTTGTTTTCTTTAAAAACATTGTCATATAAATAGGCAAATATAATTTTTTACCGTTTCTTTCAACATTTCCATTGCATAGAATAACTGCTTGCGAAATATTATAATTTTCATTTTTTAGCAAATTATCCAACGCCGAATGTATTTTATAATCCTTGCCGGATTTTACCTCAATCGGCAGCACATTTCCTTTGTATTCGATTAAAAAATCTACTTCGCCTTGTTTTTTACTGTTGAAATAGTAAAGATTTTCATATCCATGCGCCGTCAGTTCCTGAGCTACCGCGTTTTCGAAAATCGCACCGAAATTGATTTCTTTTTCTTTGGCAAGCAGCTTCAGCTGAATATCAGTATCCATCAGAAGGTTCGAGAGAAGACCTATATCGCTATGAAACAGCTTGACCAGACGGTTATTTGCCGATAATTCCAACGGCGTTTTCGGCTCGGCAACGTTATACGCAGGTAAAGCGACGCCGGCTTTTTTCAGCCACATAAAATCATCCTGAATATCTTTCACGGCATAACCTTTTCCGATTTCGCCAAGTGAAAAACGCTTGTTTTTACTATTCAATTCCTGGGGAAGAATGCGATAAATCGTATCTAAATGAACTTTTTGTTGCTGTGGGGCGTATTGTACAATGTCTTTCCTATAATATTGATCGATTTTTTGCTGTACTTCGTTTACTTTTTTTAAGTCGTTGGTAAATACGAAAGTTTGTACTGCTTCGGGCATTCCTCCAATCAGAAGATATTTATAAAAAGCGTCGATTAATCTCTCGTGAATCAGCGTATCGACGGGTTTTTCCTGCGCAAAACAATCGCCTAAATGATCGATCACAGATTGCTTCAATCCCGCAGACCATAAAAATTCTTCAAAGTCGAGTGGAAACATTCTCATTTCTCTCATATATCCTGTAGGCCACGAGGCAATATTATTGAGTTCGACGCCAAGCATAGACCCCGAAAAAATATAGCGGAATTTGCCGTTTTCAACTAAAAATTTGGCAAGCGTGATTAAATCGCAGTTTTTGGCGTATTGAATTTCATCGAGAAAAATCAGTGTTTCGCCGACAGCCAGATTTTCCGAAGTAAGCGCGGAAATACGGAAAAGTAAATCTTCGGCGTTTTTTGCCTGTTCCAGAACGGGAATAAATTCTTTTTGTTCGTATAAATTAATTTCAATAAAGTGCTTGAAATTTGCTTTACCGAATTCGCGGATAAGATAAGATTTCCCCACCTGCCGCGCGCCGGTAATTAAAAGCGCGTCGTTACTGTTTTTCCACTCGTTTAATAATTGTTCGGCTTTTCTTTTTAGCATAATTATCCTCGGTCTGATTTTTTATCTACTATATTATACATCAAAGTCAAACTTTTTCCAACTGTTTTAACGGCATTTATTAAACTTTTTCCAACTTTATTTTTCAAAAAAATTAAACTTTTTCTAATTTTAAAAGGCGGGCGTTGCATTTTTGTGGCAAGAAACTCATACAAAAAACACTACAAGAAATAGTTTTAAACTTTTAGTTGCATTAATCATATAAATGTATTGTATTGAATTTCAAAAATCAGAAATACCGCATTTCCTAAGATTTTGCCACATTTTCATTTTATAAATTTTAATCGGAAATCGCCATTAAAATCGCCTGCGGGTAATCGCCAATGAAAGATTTTGCTATAAAAATCGCTTAAAAACAGCTAAAATCATGATAAAATCCGCAAATCGCATTTTGCACATAACTTTGCAATATATTGTTAAAAACAAGCAAGTACCCAAAAGGTCCCGAATAAGTTTAGCGGTATTTCTTTCAAATGATCGCTTTTATTTATACATATCTTCTATCGGAATTAAAATATAACTTTCATTGTCATCGATTTTGAATCCACTTTTTGAAATGAAACCAAGCCGACTGTACGAAATTTCCGCTTTGGAAAGTTGAGTTTTTTCTTCATTCACAATAGTATTGTCAAGCGGCGATTTTGTAAATTTAACTTCATAAAACGTGTAACCGTTTTTATCAAGAGTAACCACGCCAAATTCACCGTTTCGTTTGTTTTTTGCGTCATCGTAATAGTATTTTCCCACTTTATAAAGAACGGGCGAAATCAAACCGGCTTTATTTTTTCGTATCAGATATTGTTTTGATATTTCCTCGAATTCTTTCGGAACAAATTGTGTTTCAAAGTTTTCGGAAATAAATTCATCGTAAAAAGCTTCTGCGGGCATCACTGAAAAATATGAGGTTTTCGGAAAAATATATTTGTAATAAAACTTAGAGAGCCGATCGCAGATTACGTAGTAACTTTTCTTTTCCGTTTCGTCGTTGATGGGAAATTCTTTTTTCACTACGTCCATAGAGATCAGTTTTTTCAGCGTGTCTACAAGCGATGGAGAGGAGGATACTTTGGATGAATTGAGTATATCCGAAAATTTAGCGTTGCCACGGGCAATCGATAAAAACACTTCGTTGGCGTTTGCCATTTTTGAAATTTCCGTTTCAAGAGTGATTTCCGGATCTTTTTCGAAGCGCGCCCCCTGAGAAGCAATTAACGCTATAATATTTTCCTTTACCGTTTTCGAATCATCCACATATCTGTTATAGTATGGGATTCCGCCAAAAACCGAATAAATTTTTACTTTATCTTCGTTAGAAAAATTCGGGTAAAAACAGGCCGATTCGTAATAATTCATTTGTTTCAGATTGATATTCAACCCGATGCGCTTGTGCAGCGGGTTGTCTTCGTTCATCAATTTTTCCATTATTTCAACGTAAGAGCCGCAGAGAATGAGTTTCATCTTGCAGTTCATTGCGTATGCGTCGATTGTTTTCTGAAACACGCTGTCGCATTCAACAACTTTTTCACGCAGATACGGATATTCGTCAATCACGACAATTAGCTTTTCTTTTTTGGAATAACGAAATAAATATTCAAGTGCCGTATCAAACGTTTTAAACGCCGGCGTGGGAATTCCGAATGTTTCGCCGATAAGTTCGGAAAAAGCTTCGGTATTCGATGCTTCGGAAACTTTTGTACACTCGAAATAAATAAACGGGCAGTCTACGCCTTTCAGCGATTGCTTAATCAGTTCGCTTTTACCAATACGACGTCTGCCATATACTAAAATTCCCTCGTATTCGTTTGACGAATACGCTTCTTTCAAACGTTTTAATTCCTCAGATCTTCCGATAAAGTTCATACTCGGTTCCCTCCGACTCGGTTTCTTCCGAGCAATATAGTACCACAAATATTCTTGAAAGTCAATCGATTTAAAAAAATTTTTTGTTTTGTATGTGTGTGTGGGGGGGGGTAATTAAAATGCTAGGGTGGAGTATCAAAACATTTGTTGTTCCTAATTTTTTTCATATACTTTAAAATGCTTTTCAATCTCTGTTTTGAAGAAAAACGACCATTAAAAACTGAAAATTAAACCGTTTTCATATCTTGACTTTTTCTTTGATTTTATAATACTATACGGTTTTGCGCCGCCGTTTTGCCGCGCTGCAATAAAAGAATAGCATAAAAAAATAAAAAAGTGCTTTATTTCGCCGCGCCGTGTATTGTATAATAAAAAATACAAAAAGGTCGTTTTTGGCGAAAGCGCAAAAACGCACGGAAGCAGATACAGGAACGATAATATGTGGATAAAAAGGGAAAGCTTAACTGAAAACGACGGACTGCCTGTGTTCGTGAAGTTTTTCATAGCGGAAAAAGGTTTGAAAAGCTGCAGCCTGAAAATTACGGCTACGGGAATTTTCGACGTGAATATCAACGGGTACGAAATTCCCGACCGTTTTATGCCGGGGTGGAGCAATTACTTCCGGCATATCGATTTGTGCAGTTACGATATTACGGAACGGATCATTCCCGGCGGCGAAAACACGCTGAGAGTAACCGTTGCAAACGGGTGGTATTCGGGCAAACTCGGTTACGGGAACAAAACGAACGTGTTCGGCGACGAAAAAAGATTGTTTGCCGAGCTTACGCTGACGTACGACGACGGGCATACCGATACAATCGTTTCGGACGAAAGCTGGAAAATCGCCGTTTCCGACGTAATTGCCGCCGATTTTTTCGACGGAGAAACGATTGACGCGCGGCGCCGCGGACGGGCGGAAAAAATTGTCGGTAACGCTGTAATCACCGATTTCGGTGTTCCGTTTCACGCGTATTCGCGTGAGCCGGTGCGCGTAACGGAGCGTATTTTGCCGCAGGTGATTTTCAGCGACGAAAATACCGTGCGGTACGATTTCGGCTGCAATTTCGCTGGCGTTATAAAAGTAACGGCAAAGGGAAAAGGCGGCGAGAAAATCGTAGCGATATACGGCGAAACGACGGACGAAAACGGCAAGGTGTACACCGCGAATCTGCGCCGCGCGAAATGTACCGACGAATTTATTCTTTCCGGCGGCGAAGATACGTTCGAGCCGAAGTTTACCTATCACGGCTTCCGCTATGCGGAGCTGAAGAAAACCGCCGGAACGGAGATAGTAAGGGCGGAAGGGCTGGCGATTTCGCAGGATATAGAATATTACGGCAGTTTCGAATGTTCCGACGAGGTGGTGAACGGCGTTTACCGTATGGCTTTGCGCGGACAAAAAAGCAATTTCATTTCTATCCCCACCGATTGCCCGCAGCGGGACGAGCGGCTCGGCTGGACGGGCGACGCGGAGGTGTTCTGCAATTCGGCGATGTTCAATGCGGATTGCGATTTATTCTTTAAAAATTACCTTTCCCTCGTGCGGGAGGACGCGCTGCCCGACGGAAAAATTCCGTCGATCGTGCCGTTTTATATGGGAATTTCGGATAACACGGCGGGCGTGCCCGGTTGGGGAGACTGCATTACCGTGATGCCGTATTTTCATTTTCTGCATTACAGGGATGCGTCGGCGGCGGAAGAAAATCTGCCGGCGGCGGAAAAATGGATAGGCTATTATCTTGCGAAAAGCGAAAATTATTTAACGAAAATCACGAATAACTTCGGGGACTGGCTGTCGGTGAACGGCGATACCGATCCCAACGTGATCAATCAGTGCTTTTTCGGATATTCCGCGTTGCTTACGGCGAAGCTGTGCGAAAT
>DLQW01000080.1:14767-37488 GCA_002474405.1 Christensenella sp. UBA7597
GTGCGAAATTTTAAAGAAAGACGAAAAACGCGATACATATACGGAAATTTACGGGAATTGCCGCCGGGCTTTCCGCGAAAATTATTATAAGGACGGGCGGATTTCCTGCGATACGCAGACGGCGTACGCCTTTGCTTACGTCGCGGGGTATCTTAGCAAAGAGGAAACGGCGGCGCGGCTTCCGGAAATCATCCGCGAAAACGGCGGCGGGCTGACGACGGGATTTATCGGCAGCAGATTTATTCTGCCCGCGCTTTGCGATATCGGCGAAACGGATTTAGCGTACGAAATTATATCCCGCACGGAATATCCGTCGTGGGGGTATATGCTGAAAAACGGCGCCACCACCGTATGGGAACGCTGGAACGGGTATACGAAAGAACACGGATTCGAGGACCCGGAAATGAATTCTTTCAACCATTACAGTCTGGGTTCGTGCGTGGAGTGGCTGTATTCGTACGTGCTGGGAATCAAACTGTCGCCGGAGACGGAAAAAGTGGTGATTTCCCCTTCGTTCGGAAAAAAACTCGCGTTCGCACGTGGCGGAACGCGGGTGAAGGGCGGAAAAATTTTCGTATCGTGGAAGCGCGAAAAGGGGGAGGTTATGTTGGAAGTGAAAGCCGACGAGGGCGTGAACTACGAAATTGCGCCAAGCGGCGAAATCACGTCCGTTATGAAGAGCGGAAACGATACCGTGGCGATGCTAAATTTGTAAAAACGCCGTTTAGGAAACGGGCGGCAGAGAATCTTTTTCATGCACGGAATTTCTGTATTCCATAGGGGATACGTTGTATTTGTTTTTGAATTTCTGCGCGAAAAACGACTGATTGTCGTACCCGACTTTCGAAGCGATGGTGATTACGCTGAGATCGGTGGATGTGAGCAGCGTTGCGGCATAGGAAATTCTTAAATCGGTGATGTATTCGATGATGGTTTTTCCCACGTATTTTTTGAAAATTTTGATGAAGTGCGAATGCGAATACGAACTTAACGAGATAATGTCGTTAATCCGCATCGAAAAAACGTCCGGATTGGAAATTTGCTGCAGAAACGAAAGAATACTTGCGGGCATGTTGTTTTCGGATTTATGCTCTAAATACACGCCCAGAAGATAAACGACGATGGAAACGAGCGTGGCGCCGCTATAAAGATTCGCCGTTTCGAGCGCGCTGAGTTTGTTCAGCCGCTGGTGCAGTTCGCCGAACGTTTCCAGACTTAAATGAATGATGATCGGCTTTTCGGTTTTGTTGAGTTTTTCGTAGAGATCGGGCGAGAGAATAGAACACAGCTGCTGCATTTTTTCCGTTGCGATGCAGACGTCCCGCCGTTGAATGGGTTTATCGGAAACATACTGATGCACGTGCTGCGGACCGAGCAGAACGAAATCGCCGGGCATCAAATCGTAAGGCGTGCCGTTGACGATGTTACAGCCCGTGCCGTCCACGGTGGAAGTGAATTCCCAGTCGCTGTGGCGGTGCAGAACGCTGTTATCGTCCCACAAAAAAGTGGTGATTTCTTCCGGTTGCAATTTCTGAATGACTTTTTTCACTGCAATGTTTTTCATAGCCATATTTTAACAATAACAGAGGTTTTTGTCAACATTATTTACGGAAATATACATAAAAAGATTCAAATTCACAGAAAAGCGGCGGAAAAAACGGCGGAAAAACATTCCGTGAAATAATAAAAAAATAGCGAATTACAATAAACTACTGCTTGAAATGGCAGGGCGATGATGATAAAATAAAAACCAGAATGGAGAACCGTAGCAAAACGGTTGTTCCGCGGCGCTTCGGATCGCCCGAAGCGTACGCTGATAAAAAACAAACGGAATCAGGAGGATTCATACTGAAATGATGAAGAAAACAAAGAACATCGGCGCGATACTGCTCGCTTCCGCCACGCTGCTGGGAACGGCTGCCTGCGGAGGCGGTTCGGAAAAAGAGGATCCCACGAAAACGTATCTTGACGTAGGCGTTTTCAACGCGGGGCTGGGCACCGCTTATTTCGACGAACTGAAGAAAGATTTCGAAGCGTATTATGCCGACGCGCATTTCGAAGAGGGAAAAACGGGCGTTGTGGTGCGTCCTTTAAAGAAAAATACCGAATTCAGTCCGCAGAACCTGAAAAATTCGATGAAAAACCTCGATCAGGTGCTGTATATTCTGGATCAGGGCAGCTATGAGGAATTCACCGAGAGCAAACTGTTTGCCGACGTTACCGACGTGATGACCGAAAAATACCTTGACGAGGACGGCAACATTGCCGCCGACACGAACAAGGAAGCCACGCAGTCGGTGGAAGATACGATGCTGGAAGGGTATTCCGACGTATTCAAAAAAGAGGGCAAATATTACGCCGTGCCGTATATGCTTTCGATTCCCGGTATTATTTACGACGCGGATCTGTTTGACGAGAGCGCGCTGTATTTCAGAAAAGACGGTTCGATCGGCGCGAACGCCGCGGCGGTTGCCGCGGGAGATTGTTCGGCGGGACCCGACGGGAAATGGGGAACTTCCGACGACGGTTTGCCTGATACCTGGAACGATTTTCTTACCCTGCTGGAACGGCTGAGAATGAATTATACGCCGTTCACGTGGGCGGAATCGCCGAGCACGTATCAGATTTCGAGAGTGTTCAACGCCATCTGGGCGAACTACGAGGGATACGATAACTTCATGCTGAATTATTCGTTCAAAGGGACGGACAGCAACCTCGGACCCATCAACGAAAACAATTTTACGAAACTTCTGAATCAGGAAGGGCGGAAAGCCGCCATCAAGGCGTTTTACGACATTACGAAAAATCAGGAGAACTATTCGGCGAAAGCGAGACCGGGCGGCGGCAACACGCATACGGGCGCGCAGCGCGAATACATACAGAGCAAACGCTTCGGCAAGAGAATCGCGATGTTTGCGGAAAACAGCTACTGGGAACAGGAAGCGCGCGAGGACGTTTTCAATAAGGAAACGCCGCAGAACGTGAACGGGTACGGCAAGAGAAACTTCCGCTATCTGCCGATTCCGAGATTCGAAAACGTGGACGGAATCAAGGATCAGACGAACACGCAGCGCGTGTTGCCCGCGGCGTATGCGGAAAGCTATATCTGCATCAGCGCGCAGAATACCAACAAGAACGCGGAAGTGCAGACGAAAGTTGCGAAACTGTTCATTAAATTCATGCAGCAGAGATCGCAGCTTGTGAAATACACGGCGAATACCGGTTGCATCCGTCCGTACAATTACACGGTAACGGCGGAAGAAAAAGCAACCTGCACGCCGTATACGCAGAGCATACTTACGTTTATCGAAGAGGGCGCGAAAGTTGCGCCGAACCTGGCGATTGCCACGAAGCGGCGCCTGTACACGGGCGAAACCGGCTTCAACGAAAGCAACAACGGCTTCGCGTTTGTGGCGAAGGTAGGGAACGCGACGGCGAAAGAACCGTTCACTTACTTCTTCAACCAGCCGGATAAAACGGTGGACGACGCTTTCGCCGATATGAAAACGACGATTACGGATATTTTGAAGAGCGCGGGCGCGATTTCCTGAGAATCGCGCGCCGGCTGTAAGCGGGAATAAATTTATGAAAGAAAAACCTTCGTCTTTAAAAGGGCCGAAATGGCTGTTGTACGACGTAAAAGTAAAACTCTCCGGGCTGACGAGAAAGAAGAAAAAGCAAAAAATTTACAATAAAAAACTGGGGCAGAACCTGTTTTTGTTCTTCTTCCTTCTCTTCCCCGTGGCGCAGTTTCTGATTTTTTACGTGGGCGTTGCGGCGAATACGCTGAAGCTTGCGTTTCAGAAATACGACGGCGAAAACGGCACGTATTACTTTTCGATGCAGACGTTTGCCGAGGTGTTCAGGGCGTTTTTCGTGAGCGGCGAAATGTCGCTGCTTATTAAAAATTCGGCGATTCAGTTTTTGTGCGGATTGCTGATAGGAATGCCTCTGCAGATTATGGTGGCGTACGTGGTATTCAAGGAAGTACCCGGTTCCGGCGCGTTCAAAGTGATTTTGTTTCTGCCGAACATTATTTCCAGCCTAGTATTTGTAATGTGCGCGCGCACGCTGATACAGAAAGGGCTTCCGGTATTGTTCAACAATCCGGATCTGCTGCTTTTGAACCGCGCGAAATCTTCCAGTTTTTACACCGTATTGATTTTCGGTATGTGGATGAATTTCGCGAACGGGCTGATTATTTACCTTTCGGCGATGTGCAGCATTTCGAAAGACGTTCTGGAATACGGAGAGCTGGAAAACATGTCGTCGTTGCAGGAATTGTGGCACGTGGTGCTGCCGTCCATTTTTCCGACGGTGGTTACGTACATTATCGTGGCGATTGCCGCGTTCTTCACGAATTACGGGCATTTCTATTCGTTCTACGGCGGCGAGGACGGGGCGATGCAGCCTTTTTCCACGCTGGGGTTCTATTTCTTCGTGAAAGTGGCGGGCGGTAAAAATACCATTCCGTATGCGGGCGATTATCCGTTCGTTTCGGCGGCGGGGATTCTGTTTACCGCGATTGTGGCGCCCGTAACCTTGCTTACCAAGCACCTGCTTGAAAAATACGGACCGAGCGAGGAGTGATTGCGTTATGGAAAACCGGAAAGAGAAAGTGAAAAAGTCGCATAAAATGGACGCGTTTCAGATTGTTTTGTACGTCATCGTCGCGTTGTATTGTCTTTCGATGCTTTACGTGCTTTTCTTCGGATTTATCAATTCGCTGAAAGACGCAACCGACTACGAATGGAACAATCCGTTTGCGTTTCCTTCGAAAGAATTCGGCTGGCATTTCGAAAATTACGTGAAAGTGCTGGACGATTTCAACGTGTTTACGCTGGGCGGAAAGGAAGTGCATCTGCTGGAGATGTTTTTCAATTCGCTGATGTACGCGGTGTGTATGTCGCTGTTTTGCATGGCGACGCAGATTATCACCGCTTACGCCATCGCGAAGTACGATTTCAGATTCAAATCGCTGCTTTACGGGGTTGCCGTTGTGGTGATGCTGCTGCCGATCATCGGTTCGCTGGCGGCGGAAGTGCAGATGGCGGACGCGTTTAATTTCAGAAACAATCTGATCGGCGTATGTATTATGAAATGTAAATATCCGGGCTTGTATTTTCTGGTGTTTTACGCCACGTTCAAGGGACTTTCCTGGACGTACGCCGAGGCGGCACAGATAGACGGCGCGGGGCATTTCAAGATTTTCATCGAGATTATGCTGCCCCTGATTAAAAGCACGATTTTCGCGGTGTTCATTCTTTTGTTCATCGAATACTGGAACGATTATTATACGCCGATGGTGTTTTTGCCGGAAAAGCCCACGATGTCTTACGGGTTGTTCCTGTTTCAGACGGATAACAAAGCAAGCGTTCCCGTGCAGTTATCGGCGTGTCTGCTTGCCTGTCTGCCCATTCTGGCGGTTTTCGTGGCGTTCAAAGATAAAATCATGAGCAACGTTACGATGGGCGGCATCAAGGGATAACGGAGGAAAGGAGTATGAAGAACGGAAAAAGAACCGGAGCGATGTGGATAGGAGGGCTTTGCGGCACGGCGTTGCTTTTGTGCGGCGCCGCCGCGGCGAACGAATCCGTTGCGGAACAGACGAGCGCTTCCGTTACGATAGAAATCGATTACGGCGATTGCGACGTGCGCGATCTGCCGAAAGGGCAGGCGGGAAAATCGTATCCCGTGTTCGGCTGCGTCGCTTCCGACGAGAACGGCAACAGCGTGAACGACGTGCGCGTTACGGTGAAATCTCCCTCCGGAAAAATCGTGCCGCAGAAAGGCGGCAGATTCGAAACGGCGGAAACGGGAGATTACATCATCGAATATGCGGCGGTGAGCGGATTTGCAAGCGCCGTGAAAACGGTGACGATCAGCGTGGAAAAATATACCGACAGTCTGCAGTATAACGCGGAAGGCGAACTTGTGCCCGGAACGGGCGTTACGGGGTACGCCGTTTTTGCGCTGTTCGGGAAGTATGCCGGCGGGGTGGGCGACCTGATTGAAAGCACTACGCTGAAATTCGGTACGACCGAGCTTGCGTTGGAACAGACGGAAAAGGGAATGTATTTTCTTCCCGAAAAGCAGGGCGAATACGTGCTTACCTATTCGGCGAAAGATTTTATCGGCGACGAAAAACGCGTGGAAAAAACCGTGGTGGTGAAAGATTCCGCCGTACCCGTGCTGACGAAAGCATCTCTTCCCGCTTCGGCGATTGCGGGCGAAACGCTGGATTTGCCTTTGTGCGACGGCGTGCTGTACAGGGACGGAGCGAAATATTATCTGCCCGTAAAAACGACTTTCGACGGCGCGGACGTGAGCGAAACGATGCGCGCGGAAAATCTTGCGGCGGGCAACCATACGATTACGTACGAGTGCGTAAACCCTGCCGACCGGACGCAGAAAGCGGAATATTCGTTTGCGCTTACCGTAAAGAGCAAACTGACGGACGAGCAGAAAAAAGCGGGCGCGCGGCTGTTTGACAATTACTTCGATTTCGAAAACTGCGAACCGTTTACAGGCGCGGGAAAAGAGTACAAGGTGAAAGTAAACGCAGGCACGGCTGCGGCGAAGTTTGCGTTTTCGCGGGAAATTCCCGTAAATTATCTGAATTTCGATTTATCCACATTATCCGGCGCGGCGGAATACGACGAGCTGTATTGCGTGATGACCGATTCAAAGCGGGCGGCGGACTGTATCAGAGTGAAAATCAGACGGTTGTCTTCTTACAGCCATCTGTGGATTTCGTACGACGAAGAGAGCAAGTCGCTGATCAACGCGGATACGGGCGCGACGATTGCGGAAATAAAAAGCTACGACGACGGCAGAGCGTTCGAAGGGTTCGGAAGCGGAAAAGCCTATATTTCGTTCGAAGCGAGAGGCGTGAAGAAAGATATCGAATTCACGCTGAAAAAAGCGGCTTCCAATGTGATTACCACCGATTCGAACGATTACGCTTCGCCCGTATTTCTGGAAAATCCGGAATATAAAGCGATTTATGTTTCTTACGTGGGGCATTCCGTAACGTTTCCGAAAATGGAAGCGTTCGATTTGCTGGATAAAAACGTAACGGTAACGCTGAAAGTGTACGACGACGAAGGAAGCGTGATTTACGAAGGCACGGACGCCTATACGCTGCATATCGGGAAGGCGGGGGAATACACCGCGGACTACACGGTGTACGATTCGAACGGCAACCGTAAATTGCAGCAATCCACCGTATACGTAGCCGATACGGAAGCGCCGCAAATCAGGGTGTCCGGAATAAAAGCCACCGTGAAGGCGGGCGAAGAAATTACGCTGCCGACGGCGGAAATTACGGATAACGCGACGCCTGCGGAAGAAATAGTGAGCTATATTTACGTTATCAAGGGCAACAACCGCAAACAACTGGCGGGGAAAACTTATAAATTCACGGAAGCGGGCGAGTATAAAATCAGATACGTGGCGTACGATTCCTATCAGAATTATACCGTGGTTGAGTTTACGATAACCTGCAAATAAGGAGGCGGATGAGATGAAAAAAGTAATAGCTGTTTTATTGTGCGCCGTAACCGTATTCGCTTCGGCGGGGTGTAAACGCGACGGCGGCGCGACGGAACAGGCGAGGACGGAAATCGGCGGCGAACCGCTTGCGTTTGACGATACGAACGAATACCTTGTGGAAAACGGGAAATCGGATTATAAAATCGCGGTGAGTTCCGAAGCTTCGAAAACGGAAAAATACGCGGCGGAAGAACTGCAGTATTTCATTGAAAAATCCACGGCGGTGAAGCTGCCCATCGTTACCGACGATTCGCTTTCGCACGATAACCGGGCGAAATATCTTTCGGTGGGCGAAAATAAATTGCTTGCCGCGCAAACCGACGTTACGATAGATTACAACGAGCTGGGAGAAAACGGCGTTACGGTGAACACGAAAGGCAACTGCGTGTACATGGCGGGCGCTACCGAAACGGGCACGTTGTTTTCCGTGTACAGATTTCTGCACTATCAGGTGGGGTATAACGCTTACGCGTACGATTGCGTGGAAGTGGATTACCGTCAATCGTGCAAGCTGAAAGATTTTACGTATAAATACGTGCCGTCTCTGGGGCTTCTTACCGCGGAGGACGCCGAACTTTCGGGCGAAACGAAGGTGAAAGAAGCGTTCAGAATGTATGCGTACGCGTCGAAAAACGGCGGCTACGATATGAACGGCAATCTGTTCAACGGGCTGTGGTGCCATACGATGAATTACATCGTTACGCAAACGCTGGATCAGCCGCGCGTGGAAGCCGCCGAAAACGCCGAAAAGCAGGCGAAATTCGACGAAATCAAAGAAGAACTTCTGAAAAACTACGGTTTGAAAATCAACGAAGCTTACGACGAGGCGGGAGAAAACGATTTCGACGCCTATGCCGGTTTTTATAAAATGCTGAATCCGGACGCGAAAGCGGAGGATAAAGATTCCTATAAGAATTACCGCTTTTATACGCAGCTGATTCCGGAAGATGACCTGAACGAAGAAGGGTACCTCGGATACGTGAATTTCGTGAGAGGATTCGAAAGAGCGTGCGAGACGTTGTTTTCTTCGATGAAAAATTACAGAGACGATATTCCGGACGAAGTGCTGAACCTGTACGGCTATATTCTGGATCTTGACGATCGGATAGTGCCCCGCTACGTGAAAGTAACGGAAGAAGTGAAAGACAAGGACGGCAACGTGAAGAAAGACGAGAACGGAAACGTGATCAGACAGCCGAAACTGGAAAACGGCAATTACGTGTACGAAACGGACGAAGAGGGAAACCCCGTGCTTGAAACGGACGAAAACGGCAAGCCGTATTCCGACGTGAAAGGGTACGATAATTACCTTGCGGGCAGAAACGCGGCGTATGAAAACGGCACGTACCACGTAGGCAGCGAGTGGCAGAGAAACGTAAAAAAAATCAGGCTGTGGAACAATAATCAAACGTGCTATTCGAAGCAGGAAGCGGTGGATCTTGCCGTGGAAACGCTTACGAACAAATACATTAACGTTGCGAACGGTCCCTATCTGATGCTGGGCGTTACCGACGGCAGCGGTTCGTGCGATTGCGACGACTGCAAAGCGGCGGAAGAGATTTACGGCGGTCCCGCCGGCGTGCAGACGCGCTTTATGAACGAAGTGGCGAAAGGCGTGGAAGCGTATATGGAAAAGAACAATATCAGAAAGAATATCGTTCTTGTGGAATTCGCTTACTATACCTACCGCGAACCGCCCGTAAAAACGGAAAACGGCAAATACGTTGCCGTGCATAAGGACGCGATTCCGAAAAGCGACGGACAGGTGCAGGTGGGCGTGCTGTACGCGCCTATCGAAGCGTGCTACACTCACCCCATCACCGACGACGGCGAAACGTGCGATAAAAACGCGCGCATTGCCGAGGAAATGAAAGCCTGGGCTTCGATTACGGAAAATCTGATGATGTATTCCTACGGCACGAACTTTCAGGCGTACAAATATCATTTCAACAACTGGTCGCATATCGGAGATTCCGTCAGATTTTACGAAAAATGCGGCTTGAAGTACTATTTCGAACAGGCTTGCACGCAGAACGGCGTATCGCCGATGTCCTCGATGCGGGCGTATGTGAGAAGCCGCCTTGCCTGGAACGCTTCGTATGACACGCAGGATTTGATAAACGAATTCATCGAACATTATTACGGCGACGGCGCCGAGGGCGTAAAGCAGTATTTTTCGACGGTGATGGAAGCCTACGAAAGAATTTATACGATTACGGAAACCGAGGACCAGACGATTTATTACACGCTGACGAGAAGCGAATACTGGACGCGTCCGCTGCTGCTTGAACTGGAAAGCTGTCTTGAAAAAGCCAACTACGCGGTGGACCTCGGAAATTCGGCGTATAAAGACGTGTACAAGGAAAGAATTTTCAGAGAATACTTCCTGATGAAAGACGACGAATATATGATGTATTCCGGCTATCTCAATCAGGAGGAGTACGACAGGTTGGAAGAGCTTGTGATGTACGGCAGAGAAAAATACAACGCTTATCTTAGCTCGGAGAAAACGAACAATGGTTAAAACGAAGAAATTTATCGGTTTTATCTTGGCTGTTATCGTATCGCTCGGCTTGTGCCTGTTTTCGGCTTGTTCGAAAAACGGGGGAACGAAAGACGCTCCGCAGACGGTGAGCTATAACTTTTTCATCAGTTCCACGGCGTTATCGCTGGAAAAAGGACAAAGCGAAAAGCTGGAATGCCGTTACGGCGATAAACAAATCGTGTTTACAAGCTCCGATACGCAGGTAGCGCTTGTGGAACAGGACGGAACGGTTACGGCGGTTGCGGTGGGAGAAGCGTATATCACCGCGAAGGCGGAGGGCGTTTCCGGCGCGGAAAAAATCTGCAAAGTTTCCGTGATCGAAAACAATTATGCCGTTACGTTCGATCGCGGGGGAGAAGTGAACGCCGTACTCAGCGGCGGGCAGGTTACGCTGGATTTCACCGCGACGGTGTATAAAAACGGCGAAAAATCCGACCTTACGGCGACGTATGAAATTACGCCCGAAGGCTGCGTGCTGAAAACCGAAGGCAGAGCGGCAAGAATTACGTTTTCTGCGGCGGGCGAATATGTGATTACGGCAACATATAAAAACGCTTCGGCGAAAATTACGGTGAAAGTTACGGAAAACATTGCCGGATAAGGGGTGAGAGGGATGAAAAAATTTCTGGTATTTGTATTATCTCTCGTATGCGGCGCCGCAATCGCTTCGTGCGCGGGCGGCAACGGCGGCGAAACGAAAAAAGCGGAGATCGTTTATCTTACGGACAGGGAAATTACCGTGTATGTAGGCGAAACGTATAAGTTTACGCCTTCCGGGGCGGAATCTTACGCCTATACGACTTCCGACGAGTCGGTGGCGAGAATCAACAAAAACGGCGTGCTCACGGGAATATCCGACGGCACGGCGTTTATCGACGTATCTGCGGGCGAAGCCGCAACCACATGCCGCGTGAGCGTTATCCGCCGCGACAATTACATACGCCTGAACGCCGGGCAGCTTACCGCGGCGGCGGGCAGCGACGTTACGCTGAAAGCGGAGGTGATTCTCGGCGGAAAGGTTTCGGACGGGAAAGTGAAATTTTCCTATGAGTTTACGGAAAGTTTCACGGCGGAACGGAGCGGATATAATCAACTGACCGTTTCTCTGAATGAAACGGGGAGCTATCTTTTCGGCGTTTCGTACGGAACGATGACGGCGCAGTGCACCGTGAAAGCGGTGAACGAATCCGCCGAGGAACTTGCAATGCCCGACATCACCGTGGAAGATTGCAAAACGGTTTGCTGGAACGCCGTGGAAAACGCGGACGGCTATGAATACAGCGTGAACGGCGGCGACTGGACGAAAACAACGGATACGTTTTTCGACGCGCAGAGCGTAACGGACGCATTGAAACCGGGCGAAATCGCCGTTTTTGCCGTGAAAGCGACGTCGGGAGAAAACGATTACGATACGATTGACAGCATGCCTTCCGCCGAAGTGTTCTCTCACGATTATCAGGCGGCGGGTACTCCGGAATACACCTGCGAAAAAGCGGGAAAAGCGGACTTCGCATGCACGGTTTGCGGCAGGACGTACACGGAAGAGGGGTATCTTGCGGAACATCGGTGGAAAGACGGCGCCTGCGAGGTGTGCCATACCTCCCGCACGAAAAAGGTATCTTATTCTTACGATAAAGCCAACGATTGCTACTACGTTGTGGGCGCGGACGCGGGATACGATTCCGAAGATTTGTATATCCGCGCCGAATACGACGACGGTACGAACGGCAGCCATGCCGTGAAATATATCGGTTACGGCGCGTTCAAATCGAACAAAACGATCCGGCGGGTGATTCTGCCCGAAAGCATGACGGAATTTGCCGACGCGGACGCTCGTTACAACACGAATAAAATCAGAAAAGACGGCAAACAGGTAAGCAGCCCGTTGCGCGGGCAATGCTTCGACGATTGTTCGAACCTCGAATATGTTTCCATGAAGGGCATTACGGAGCTGCGCGATATTGCGCAGTCGTACTACGCGCACTGGAATTTCAGGGATTGCTATAATCTGAAACAGGTGATTGTGGGCGACGGCTTCTACAATACGGGCGCTACGTTTATGCGCTGGGACTATACGCCGAAAAGCGCGGAAAGCCGTACGGATATTTACGTTTACGGCGAAAAGGTTACGGCGATCAGCGATCCGCAAAGCTATCCCGTCGGCTTCGACGTGGGACTCGGCAACAACAGTTTGCTGACGGGCGACGTGTTTTACAAATCGGCGGTTGACGGCTGCTACAAATGGCGTTTCGACGACGACGGCGAAACGATCGTAACCGAGGGCAAACACAATTTCAACGCGAAAGGCAAGTGCAGAAAATGCGGCGCGAGAAACGGTTACGGCGTGAAATACGAATATTCCGAAGGCGCGTCGGAATATTACGTATCGGATAATCAGACGCTGAACGAAAAAGAAGTGAATATTCTTGCCGAATATACGGACGGAATTCACGGAACTCATCCCGTAACGTTTGTGAAAAACGGCGCGTTCAAAGGCAATTCCGTGATTGAAAAAATAACGTTTCCCGAAAGCGTAACGGCGCTGGACGGCGACGTATTCAACGGCTGTTCTTCGCTGGTGTACGTATCGATGCCGGGCGTTAAGAAGATGCCTGCCGTGAATCTGAAAAACACGGGCATTTATACCGACGGGGCGGACGTTGTTACCGGCAATAATTTTATCAACTGCATTAACCTGAAAACGTTGATCGTGAATAAGAATTTCAGTTTGTACGACGATCAGGGCGAAGCGCAGCAGCAGTTTATCGACTGGCGGTTCGATAGCGACAAGCAACGGATTACGCCTGTGCCGTGCGTGGATATTTATTCTTCGGGCACGTTTGAGGAAAGCGACATAAAAGCCGTGCCGAGCGATAAAAACATTCTGCTTACGGGCGTTATCTACTACAAAGGCGATTTAAGCACGTGCAGAAGATGGCGGCAGGACGAGGACGGAGAAATCGAATCTTCGGCGAGAGACCACAGCTACGACGCAAACGGCGTATGCACGGTTTGCGGGGACAGAGAGACGCAGGGGGTAACGTACGCCTTCGACGGCACGCAATATTATGTTGCCGGCTATACGGGCGATGCGGAAACGGTGAAAGTGTTTGCCGCGTACAACGATGGCAAGAACGGCGAACACGCGGTGAAATACGTGGGCGCGAGAGCGTTTGAAAACAAGACGACTCTGAAAAAAGTAATTCTTCCCGCCTGCGTGGACAGTCTGGAAGGCTGGGTGTTTGCGGGTTGCACGAACCTCGAATACGTATCGGCGGAGGGCGTGAAAAATCTCGATTATGCAAGCCCTTACGGCGGCGCGGGGAGAGATCATAATTTCAGAAACTGCGTTAAGCTGAAAGTCGTCATTGTGGGCGAAGGGTTTACGTCCAACGTATCGCAGTTTGGCGCCGCTGACGCGCCCGCCGTGCCCGTGCTGGATTTGTATGTAAAGGGTACCGACGGCGCAACGCAGATTCAGGCGGACAATATGCTTACCGGAACCGTGTATTATTACAGCGAAACGGAAAAAGCGGGTTGCTGGCATTATGCGGATAAAACCGCCGTGCCGTGGAACCGATAAAACGGATTAAAAATTATATAAGGAGATAAATGCTATGAGGAAAAAGAGGTTTGCGTTTGTGCTCGCCGCCGCTTTGTGCGCCGTATCGGTCGGCGCGCTTGCGGGTTGTTCGGGCGGCGACGGCGGAAATTCCGGCGAAACGCCCGGAGGAACGGAGGAAGCGAAAGAATACACCGTTACGTTCGATTCCGCGGGAGGAACGGCGGTGCAAAGCGTTACCGTGAAAGAGGGTGCCACGCTGAAAGCGCCGGAAGCGCCAATAAAGGCGACGCTTTCCGCCCGATACGATTTTACGGGCTGGTACTACGAAGGCAGACTGTGGGTGTTTGAAACGGACGTTGTGGACGGCGACATTACGCTTACGGCGAACTGGGAACTTGCGGAAGAATACACAAACGTGTATCCGCCGAAGGCATAAAAATCGGGGAGGAAAAAATGGAAAAGAAAAAGTATACATCGCCCGAAGTACTGTACGTGCTCTCGTCTGTTGATTGTTTAACACGTCGGGGGGGGGGGTACGATAACGTAATCGAGGACGTAGACTGGGATAATTTCAACCGGGAAACGACGGTTTAAAGGGGAAACGAAACATGAAAAAATTATGCAGAAAAAACAAGAAACTGGTGCTGGCGGCTTCCGCCGTATCGCTCGGCATGCTGGCGGGCGGCGTTGCGCTGATGAATCACGGCAACATTGCAAGCGCGGAAAACGCTTTTCCCGGAGACGGGACGATAGAAGTGCTTGACGGCACGTCGCTGAAACTCAATGCCGGGGGCGGGGTGCGGTTCATCGTGAAGATGAATGCCGCCGCGAAAAATTACATAAAAGACGACGACGCGAACGACGAAGTGAAACTGGTGGTACGCGTGGGCGCGGTGAAATATTTCGGCGAAAAGTGGCTGAACTGCGAGGTGGACGAAGAGAAGCTGTATCGGGTGGACGGCGACGAAGCCTGGTATGCCAACGTGTGCCTTACCAACGTGCTGGAGCAGAACCGCAAGCTGGATTATACCGCGCAGGCGTATATTTACAGCGGCGATACGGAAGTGAAGGCTTCCGATTATAACGAAAACGCGCGCGGGAATTTTTACGACGTGGCTACGGCGGCTTTGCTGGATACCAAACAGGAATACACGCAGCAGATTTTAAGTCTTGAAAATTATTCGTGGCTGGGTGCGGACGAGACGTTCCCGCTGTATATCGACAGTCTGGATTTATACAACGGGCTGGTTACGAAAATCAACGAGGGCGCCGATTTTTCGAAGAAGTACGTTGCCGTCAGAAGCAATGTGGACGTAACAAACGGCACGGCTTTGAACGAGGGGAAGCAGCTGCCCGAAAACAATTACAGATTGAGCCTTGTTACGTTTAAAGACGGCGAAAAAGAGCTGGGTTCGGTGATGGTGAAAAACGGCAGCGAGGCGACGTTCGAAGCGCCTGCCGATCGCACCGACGGCGACGACAAACTTGTGTTTGAAAAATGGGTAACGGAAAACGGAGGCGACGACGAAGCGGATTTAAGCGCGATTTCGGGCGACGCCGTGGTATACGCGAAATTCAGAAGAGTGTTTGCCAACGCGATTACGGCGTTTGATACCGAGGATATCGTGTACGGCGAAGCGCCTGCGTTTACGGCAACGGCGAAATACGGCGAAGCCGGAATTACGTTTGCGAAAGAAAAAGACGGCGAATACAAGGCGTGGGACGAACTGGATAACCGCAACGTAGGCACGTACTGGGCGAAAGCGAGCGTGGCGGCGGCTTCCGGTTATTCCGCGGCGGAAGAAACAAAATCGTTTGAAGTGAAGAAAGCGACGAATTCAATGCAGCTGAAGATGCCGGCAACGATTAAATGTACCGATACGCCCGAACCTGCGGCGACGGCGCTGCACGGAAGCGTACGGTATACGTACGGAAAAGACATCGATACCGTGCAGAACTGGGATTTTGCTACCGCCAAATATAAGGATGCGGAGGGCAACGAAATTATCGATGCTCGTCTCGGCTATAAAGTAAAAGCAACGGTAGAGGGTACGGAAAATTACGACGGCGCCGAGGCAACGGCGGAATTTATCGTAATTCACGATTTTGACGAAAACGGCTTGTGTAAGGATTGCCGGAAAGGGCAGAGTTGTATTTCCTATGCCGAGGACGGAGAGAGCGCGTATATCAGCGGATATATCGAAGGAAATAATCCGTCGGGCGAAGTTTATTCGCTTTCCGTATATAATGGTAAACCCGTAACTTACGTAAAAGTTGAAACTTTTGCAGGCAAGAATATTACGAAAGTCATTTTACCGGAAAGTGTGAAGAGTTTGGACGGTGGCGTATTTGCTAATTGTTCGAAACTTACGTTTGTTTCGATGACGGGCGTTGAAAACTTGCAATACGACGGCACTTCTTTGGGGTTTGCATCTGGCAGAGGAAATAATTTTATCAACTGTACCGCATTGAAGTACGTTGTATTGAATCCGAATTTCAGTACAAATGCACAGCAATTCTTTGCTCATCCGGATGCGCCGGCAAAAGCGATACTCGATATCTATGTGAACGCTGCAAGCGGCACGCCGAATTTCGGTGGTGCTAATACAAATTTGTTAACGGGAACGATTTATTATAAAGGCGATGCAACGAAATGTCTGCAGTGGAATTTCGACGAGAACGGCGAAATTATTCATGGCGCAAGCGAACACAATTATGTTGACGGCATCTGCTCGAAGTGCGGAAAGAAAGACGCAATGGGTGTGGTTTACGCCTATAATTCGGAGAAAGGCGTTTATTACGTGTCGGGATATAGCGGTTCCGGAGAAAACGTTACCGTATTTTCTACATGGGATGACGGCATAAACGGCGAGAAATCCGTTAAATACATTGCGTTTCAGGCATTCAAAGACAACACGACGATAAAGAAAGTTGTTCTTCCTGCTTCGGTAGACAGTCTGGAGGGAATGGTATTCTGGGGCTGTGAAAATCTCGAATATATTTCGATGACGGGTATCAGTAACCTTGATTATGCAAGTCCTTACGGCGGTGGAAGAAACAATAATTTCAGAAACTGCTTTAAGTTAAGCGTGGTTATTACAAGCAATGCGCTGTCCTCAAACGTGGGTCAGTTCGGCTGCGGCGCCGCAGATACGGGAAACAAAAAGATACTCGACTTTTACGTATACGGTGAAAGCGGAGCACCTTCTCTTGATTACGAAACGGCAGACGCGAATAACCTCTGTTCCGGCAACATCTACTACTACAGCGAAACGCAGAAAGCCGGTTGCTGGCATTACGATGATAACGGCAACGCGGAACTCTGGGCGTAAACAGAAAAATTTCATCGCGGCTTAGCGGTTGCGATACCATAAAGGCAAATCTTGTACGCTTTCCGCCTCAAAATTTTATGATTTTCGGCGGAAAGCGTAGATTCTATCCTGCATTTTTCATATACATTATGCTTACAAACACCAAACACGGAAAAATCGATTTATCCCGTATTGCGGACGGCGGTTTCAAGTCTTACAAAGACGGAAAAATCTGGTCCGACGAATTGAACCGCGTTTTTAAAACTTATCGGGAAATTTTTATTCCCGCGGGCAGGTATTACGTGGATCGTTCGTTGATCGTGCCGTCGGATACGAAAATTTACGCCGACGAGCATGCCGAAATCATTCTGACAAAGGGCACGGGAACGCTGCTTTTACGAAACGAAAGCGTGATAGACGGTTCGGACTATAAAATCCCCGACGACGCGCCGTGCGACGAAAATATTTCCGTCTGCGGCGGCATTTGGGGCGAAGAAAACGAAGAACGGCTCGGCTACGGCGCTTCGGGGCGCTTTGACGAAAACGATACGTATCACGGCGTTTCTACGTGCTTTTTATTCAGCGGCGTACGCGGGTTAACGCTGAAAAATCTTGTATTCCGCGCCGCCGCGGGCTTTGCCTGCCAGATAGGCAGAACGGACGGGTTCACGATAGAAAATATACGCTTCGAAAACTGTTTTGCCGACGGCTTGCATGTAAACGGCGGCGTGAAAAACGGCACGGTGAAAAATCTTTCCGGGCATACGGAGGACGATCTGATTGCGCTGAACGCTTACGACTGGGATAATTCGTCCATCAATTTCGGCGCGATAGAAAACCTGACCGTAGACGGCGTAAACTGCGGCGACGGGCGGAACGTGCATAAATCGTTCCGGATTCAGCCGGGCATATATCCGTATAAAAACGGCGAAAAAGAGGACTGCCGCATTAAAAATCTTACGGTGAAGAACGTTTCGGGCGTAACCACGTTTAAAATGTATCTGCAGACGCCCGCATACACGGATGTTCCCGAAAAGAAAATCGGAGTAGGCAGAATAGAAAACGTTACGTTCGAACATATTTCCGCGGATACGACCTCTCCCGTGGATAAGCAGCCGAATTATCTGAACGGCAACCCGGTAACGGGAAATTTCGCAACGTTTGAAATCGGTTCCGACGTAACGAATATCCGTTTTTCGGACGTAGCCGTGCGACTGGATAAAGAAAAATATCCGAATTCTTATTTCATGACGGTGGGGCCGAAATCACAGTATATCGAAGAGAAACATCTCGAATTGTTCGACCCGTACGTAAGTTGCGCGGCGGAAAATATCCGATACAAAGACGTGCGTATTAACGGGCAGATCGCCGAAGATCTGACGAAAGACATAAAAATCGTGGAATTCGGCAAGTTGTATCCTTCTTCTCTGCCGTTCGGCAAGGGGAAAGCAGGTAATATACGTCGGGAAAAATAACGGGGCGCGCGGTTGCGCGGCGATAAACAAATGCAGAAAATAAAAGCGAAAACAAAGCAGTGGGACGAGGGGCTGCCGCTCGGAAACGGGTTTATCGGCAGCATCGTTTACGGGAGTTCTCCGTTGAAAATTACGGTGGATAGAACGGATTTGTGGGATCTTCGTCCGAACGAAACCACACTGGAAAGCGGTTTCAATTTCGAAAATCTGAAGAGGCTTGCAAAAAGCGGCAAGGCGGAGGATCGGAAAGAATACTGCCGCCTGTTCGACGAAATTTTTATGGGCAAGCCTTACCCTTCGAAAATTACCGCCGGAAGAATCGAACTGAAATTTTCCCCGGCGGCGGAAGATATTTCGTATACGCTGGACATAGATACCGCGACGGTAAGCGTTTACGACGGCGCGGAAAAAATCGCGGACGTGTTTACGGATTATATATCGCTTGCCGGCGTTATCCGGGTGTATCGCGATTGTTCGTACGGCTTTCATATCCCGAAATATTTGTCGGAAAAAACGAAGAACGCTTCGGGCATCGGCAATCCGGAAGAGGAAAGATCGCTTGGGTATCCGCCTGCGGAAATCAGAGCCGACGGCGCGTACGGGTGGTACGAACAGAAAACGCATACGAAATATTGTTACGGAATCGTAACCTACCGCAAAGGGAACGAAATTTATTATACGCTTGCTTCTTCGAACGACGATGAAAATTACGTACAAGCCGCAAAAAATCGTTTAAAACGGGCGGCGGAAACGGGCTTTGAAAAATTGCACGAGGCGCATCGGAAGCACTGGCGCGCTTACAACGGCAAATCTGCCGTTAAAACGGGCGATAAACTCATCGACGAAACGTACCGGAAAAGCTGGTATCTGTTCGGAAGCTGTTCGCGGAAAGGGTTTTATCCGATGCCGCTTCAGGGGGTATGGACGGCGGATAACGATTGCCTGCCTCCATGGAAAGGCGATTATCACCACGATACGAACACGGAATTATCGTATCAGTCTTATTTAAAGGCGAACCGCTTGGAAGAGGGCGAAGTTTTCGTGGAATATTTATGGAAACTGAAGCCGGCGTATGAGAAATTCGCGAAAGAATTTTTCGGCGTGGAGGGAATTTTACTGCCCTCCTGCAGTACGCTTGACGGAAAGCCGATGGGCGGCTGGGCGCAGTATTCCTTATCGCCGACGATGACGATCTGGGCGGCGCAGAGTTTCGACGAATATTATTTGTATACGGGCGACGAAGAATTTTTAAAAACCCGCGCGTATCCGTTTCTGCGCGGCGTGGGCAAGGCGATTCGTGCGCTGCTGGAAGAAAAAGACGGAAAATTATATCTGCCGCTTTCCTCCTCGCCGGAAATTTTCGACGATACGGAAGAAGCGTATTTACAGCCGAATTCGAATTTCGACCTCGCGTTGATGCGGTATTTGTATAAAACGCTGAAAGAATATGCCGGAATACTCGGAGATAACCCCGCGGAATACAGGGAAATTCTGGAAAAACTGGACGATATAGCCGTTTCTCGGGACGGAGTAGTCATGCTGGATAAAACGCGGAAACTGCCCGAAACGCACAGACATTTTTCGCATCTGATGTGTCTGTATCCGCTGCATTTAATCGATTACGATACCGAAGAGCATAAAAACATTTACGAACGGACGATCGACGACATGGAAAAGCTCGGCACGGGGCTTTGGGTAGGTTTTTCGTTTGCGATGTCCGCGCAGATTTATGCCATGGCGAGAAACGGGAACGCGGCGTTTGAAAGACTGAATCAATTCTGCCGCGGATTCGTGGGCGAAAACGGGTTCCATTTAAACGGCGATTTCAGACGGTTCGGTTATACGCAGTTTCATTATCGTCCGTTTACGCTGGAAGCGTTATTCGGCTTTTGCGACGCGTTGCACGAAATGCTGCTGCAGGACCATACAGGAAAAATCGAATTGTTTGCGGCGTTGCCCGAAGAGTGGAAAAATCGCGAAGTATCGTTTAAAAATCTGCGTTCGCGCGGCGGGTTGCTCGTTTCGGCAAAAACGAAAAACGGCGTGATTACGGAGCTTTTTGTAGCGGCTCCGAAACGATGCGAAATCGGCATAAACGGCGTAACGTATTCTTTGAACAAAGGGAAAAACAAGCTGGTTTAACAGGGCGCATGAAAACAGCGCATGCGGCAACCTGCCGGGAAATAAGGAAAGAAGGACAGAAAAGGAATGAAGAAAGGAAGATTTACAATACCGACGGACGAAAGTTTCGTGGAAGGAACGAAAGCGATAGCGGAGAAATGGGGAGCGGACGCGGTGCGGGATTGCGACGGGACGCGTCTGCCGAAGAACGCGGGTCAATTCGGGAAGGTGTACAACACGTATTTCGTGGTGCGTGGAGATAACGATTGGGCGCGGAAGCATCCTGAAGAAGCGCAGCGGATATTTCTGCTTTCGGAGCGGAAACTTGCCGTAAGCGAGACAACGGAAATAGAAATCATGAAGGGATTTCTCGCGGACGAATTCGCGCCGGACTATACGTATATCGGATTATGGCAGGTATACGATCGCACCACGGGAGAGGAAGTATCGCGTAGCGACTGGCAGGCAGACGAGAAAAGCGGAATCGTAACGATAGAAAATTGCAAAGCGTTCCACGAATATACGGTAACGTTTCTTGCGCGCGTAACGTGGCACCCGGTGCAGATATACAATTACATAACGAACGAATGGACGTGCGAGAAGCAGCTGACGTACGACCCTGCGTTTCCTGCGACGAAAAAGTATATCGTGGAGCATATGAAGAAGTGGTGCGAAGAGAATCCGGAAACGAACGTGGTGCGGTTTAAGACGTTTTTGTATCAGTTCACGCTGATTTTCAACGACCTCGGAAAAGAGAAGCAGGTGGAATGGTTCGGGTATGCGCAGACGGCGAATCCCGTGCTGATGGCGGATTTTGAAAAGGAGAGCGGAATAAAACTGGTAGCGGAAGATTTCGTGGACAGCGGGTATTATAACAACTGTTTCAGAACGCCTACGGAAAAGTTCAAAAAGTATATGGACTATGTGGAAAGATTCGTAAGCAAAACGATTAAAGAGCTTGTGGATATCTGCCACGGATACGGAAAAGAAGCGATGATGTTTCTGGGAGACGACTGGATAGGAAGCGAGCCGTACGGAGAACATTTCAAAGATATGGGGCTGGACGCGGTGGTAGGTTCGGTAGGCGGCGGAGTAACGGTGAGAATGTTATCGGAAATTCCGCACGTAAAATACCACGAAGGGAGATTTCTGCCGTACTTTTTCCCCGATACGTTTTTTGAGGGAAACGAAAAGAACGCGGTGGAAGAATTGAACCGCAACTGGCGGACGGCAAGGCGCGCGATCATGCGGAAGCCGATAGACCGCATGGGGTTCGGCGGGTATCTTTCGCTGGCGGCGAAATTCCCGGCGTTTGTGGACCGTGTGGCGGAAGTGGCGGACGAATTCCGGACGATATACGCGGCGGTGGATAACAAAAAGCCGTGGTGCAGGCTGAAAGCGGGACTTTTGAACGGCTGGGGGAAAAAGCGAAGCTGGATGAGCCATATGGTGGCACACGAACTCTGGTATCAGCAGATCTATTCGTATCAGGGGATACTGGAGGCGATAAGCGGGTTGCCCGTGGATATCGAATTTTTGTCGTTTGAGGAAGTGAAAGACGGAGTGCCGCAGGATATAGACGTCATCATAAACGCGGGAGACGCATATACGTCGTATTCGGGCGGTAAAGAATGGCTGGACGAAAGATTGCAGACGGCGATACGTAGGTTTGTGTATAACGGAGGAGGATTCATCGGCGTAGGCGAACCGACGGCGTGCGAAGGGAACGGGAGATATTTCCAACTGGCGGACGTGCTGGGGGTGGACGAAGAAATCGGTTATACGCTTTCTGTGGATAAGTATAACATAACGAAAGTGCCGCACGAACTGACTGAGGGGCTTGAAAGCGCGGACTACGGAGAGGACAAGAAGAATATCTACGCGCTGAAAAAGACGAAAGTGCTGGATATTGCGTTCAGCGACAGATTTAAGAGGAACGTGAACGCAGGCGAAGTGAAGATGGCGGTGAACGAGTACGGCAGCGGCAGGAGCTTTTATATTACGGGGCTTCCGTACAGTTTTGAAAATTCGCGGTTGCTGTACAAGGCGATGTGTTACGTGGCGAAGAAAGATTTAAACGTGTGCTATGCGACGAACGCCGCCACGGAGTGCAATTATTATCCCGCGGCGAAAAAGTATGCGATAGTAAA
>DLQW01000080.1:37595-38090 GCA_002474405.1 Christensenella sp. UBA7597
GATCCTATGGAAATCAGATGGATAAAGGAGTGAAAACATGCTGAAAAACGTACCTAAAATCGTATCGCCGGAACTGTTGAAAGTACTTTGCGAAATGGGGCACGGCGACGAAATCGTCATCGCGGACGGGAATTTTCCTGCGGAAACGTTCGGCAAACGCGTAATCCGCGCGGACGGTATCGGCGGCGCGGCTATGCTTGAAGCGGTGCTTTCGCTTATTCCGCTCGATACGTATTCCGATCCGAATATGATTTTAATGCAACTTATGGCGTGCGACGAAGGCAAGATTGATCCCGTGATATGGAAAGAGTATAAGGCAATTGCCGAAAAACACGATAAAAACGTAAAAATCGGGAATATCGACCGCTTCGCGTTCTATGAGCGTGCGAAAACCGCGTTTGCGGTAATCGCCACGGGCGAAGAAGCGGTATACGCGAATATCATTCTGAAAAAAGGCGTAATTAAATAATTTTTAAGGAGAAAACAACAATGGCA
>DLQW01000067.1:0-4009 GCA_002474405.1 Christensenella sp. UBA7597
TCGCATTACTGTGTCGTGCTCCGTGCGGTCTTGGTCATTTACCATTGTAAACTCCCTGCGCCCGTACTCGCACTCCTTGTACTGCTCGCTTTTGAAGCGCGGAACAGTTGTAGATCTTAAATAAGGCAAAATATAAGGCTTCCCCTTGGGTGGAAAGCTGTCGCCGGACGGCGACTGATGAGGGGCGTAGCCCATTTTTGATTTTCTGAATATTTTTGACAAAAAATTTCTGAAAATCAAGGGGCGTAGCACATTTTTGATTGAAATTTTCCAACAGAAATTTTCAATCAAGGGGCAGTTTCAATTTTATCAAAGCCGTATAAAAGCAATCGACCCCCGCAAACAATTCAAAAAAAATTTCCTCTCAAAGAGGAAAAAGGGAGTAATATTATGAAAGTTATTGTTACGAAAAATTATGAAGAAATGTCTGAAAAGGCGTTTGAAATCATGCACGAAGTAGTTACGAAAAATCCTTCGGCGGTGCTCGGACTGGCAACGGGTTCCACGCCCGTCGGGCTGTACAAAAAAATGATTGCCGACCATAAGGAAAACGGCACCAGTTACAAGAAGATTCATACCGTCAACCTCGACGAATACGCGGGGCTCGATTATTCTTCCGATCAGAGCTACGTTTATTTCATGCGCGATAACCTTTTCGATCATATCGATATCGATCTCAAAAACACCAACATCGAAAACGGCAAGGCGGCGGACCGCGCGGCGGAATGCGCAAGATACAACAAACTGCTTGCTTCGATGCAGCAGGATTTGCAGGTACTCGGCATCGGTTCCAACGGGCACATCGCGTTCAACGAACCCGGCACGCCGTTCGGCTCGGTTACTCACATCGTAGACCTCACCGAAAGCACCATCAAAGATAATTCCCGCCTTTTCAAAAACATCGAAGAAGTGCCTCGTCAGGCGTTTACGATGGGCTTGAAAAACATCATGAACGCAAAGAAAATTCTTATCATGGCAAACGGCGCCAACAAGGCAAAGGCGGTATACGGGCTGGTTGCGGGCGAAGTTACCGAAACGCTTCCCGCAAGCATTCTGCAGCTGCACCCCGATTGCACGCTTGTGTGCGACGCCGAGGCGGCAACGCTTTTGAAAAACGCGGGCTTGGTATAAACCGGTAAGGAGAAAACACTATGAAAGCGTTTAAAAATGCTTCCGTTTACGCGGAAGGCAAGGGCATTATCAGAACAAGCGTATATTTCGACGATAAAATTCAGCAGATCGGCGGCTACGTTGCGGGCGCGGAAGAAATCGAACTCCCCGAAAACGCGGTAGTGCTGCCCGGTTTCATCGACGAGCACATTCACGGCGCGGGCGGTTCCGACGCGATGGACGGCAATACGAAAGACCTTGCGATTATCGCGGAAACCGTAGCGAAAGAGGGGACTACCACCTTCCTCGCCACCACGATGACGCAGAGTAAGGAATACATTTTAAAGGCGATGCGCGCGGTGAAAGAATACCGCGAAGCGGCGGGCGAACAGGGCGCGAGAATCGCGGGCGTTCACCTCGAAGGTCCGTTTATCGCGGCGGCGCACAAGGGCGCGCAACCGCTGGAATACGTGGCGGCGCCCGACGCGAAAACGTTCGACGAATACAACGCGGCGTGCGGCAACGCCATTAAAATCATCACGCTTGCCCCCGAAACGGACGGCGCGCTTGATTTTATCCGGCATATCGTGGCGCAGGGCACGGTGGTTTCCGTCGGGCACACGGGCGCGAAGTATGCGGAAGTGAAAGCCGCGATGGAGGCGGGCGCAACCAACGTTACGCACACCTACAACGCGCAGAGCCCTCTGCATCACCGCGAAATCGGCGTGGTGGGCAGCGCGCTGCTTCTGGAAGATTTGTATTGCGAGCTCATCTGCGATACCATTCACGTATCCGTTCCCGCCATGCAGCTGCTGGTAAAAAACAAGCGGGCGGATAAGCTGGCGCTCATCACCGACGCGATGCGCGCGAAAGGGCTTGCGGACGGCGTAAGCGAGCTCGGCGGGCAGACGGTATACGTAAAGGGCGGCGAAGCGCGCCTTGCGGACGGCACTCTGGCGGGCAGCGTTCTTCGCATGAACCGCGCGTTGCAGAACATGGTGGAAAAAGTGGGCGTTCCGCTCACGCAGGCGGTGGATTACTGTACCATCAACCCCGCCCGCACGTTGAAAATGGAAAACGAAGCGGGCAGCATCGCGGAGGGAAAACGCGCGGATTTCGCCGTTCTGAACGACAAATTCGACGTGCTTTACACCGTGCGCGACGGAAAAATTATCTATAAAGCGTAAAAATTACAGACGGAGCGTGAAAAACTGTGGATACCTACGGCGCCGTAAGGGCAAGAATATTCGAACTTTGCGAAGAAAAAAAGATGGCGATTTATAAGCTGTCCGTATTGTCGGGCGTCGCGCCGTCCACCATCAAAAACATTCTGTACGGAAAGAGCAAAAATCCGGGCGTCGTAACGTTGAAAATGATTTGCGACGGATTCGGCGTCACGCTGGAAGAATTTTTCGATTCCGATTTGTTCCGCGGAGAAACCGAAGCGAAACAGGCGTAAATTTCCGCCCGAAAATAAAAAAACAAAAACAAAGCCGGCTGCGCGTTTTTTGCGCGGTCGGCTTTTGCATAAAGATTGTCGTCCGTCAGTATACTCAGTACACGAATTTTTCGCGCGGGGGGGCGGCGGGCGAAGAAAACAATTCTTCGGGCGGCGGCGCGTCCAGCACGATTTTATCGAACGCCGAAAGTTCCTCCGCTCTGAACGGCGCGAAACAGGAAAATTTCGTATGGTCGGCAATCAGGAAATTCGTTTTTCCCCGCGCGATCGCCGCGCGTTTGATTTCCCGCTGCTCCATCGAACGCTCGTACGTGCCGTCCGCCGCAATCGCCGCGCACGAAGTCAGCGTCAGGTCAAACGAAAACTGCCGTATCTGCTCCACGGCGAAGCTGCCGGAAACGGACGTCATGTTGTATAAAAGATTGCCGCCCGCAAGAATGACTTCCGCGCCTTTCTGCCGCGAAACGGCGGTGGCAACCTGCAGCGAATGCGTTACCACCGTTTTGCCGCGGAAGTCAATTTTCCGCACCAGCGCCAGCGCGGTGGAAGAACTGTCGATAAACGCCGCAAAGAAATTCGGCAGCGATTTCAGCGCGTTGGTTACGGCGATTTCCTTTTCTTTCGCGTTTTTCTCCACGCGCACGAACATGGAAATTTCGCCCGCGCCCTCCGGCAGCGTGGCGCCCCCGTGGCTTCTTTCGGCAAGCCCCAGCCTCTGCATTTCCGCCAGATCCCGCCGAAGCGTGGCTTCGCTCACGTAAAACGTTTCCGCAAGCGTTTTCACCGTAGCCGAACCGTGTTTTTGCAGGTATTTGTAAATTTCGTTCTGCCGCTCGTTTACCAGCATAAGATTTCTCCCGTTGTCCGTTTTGTGTTGTTTTTTGCTCGTTTGTGCTTATTTATGTTCGTATTATAGCATATTTCTGCGCGTTTGTCAACATTTCGCGCATATCCGCGCGGAAGATTTACAAACCGCCGCCGCTGTGATATAATAAAGCCGAAGAAAAACAAGGGGCGCATACAATCATGCAGCAGAAAAACAACTACCATCTCGCAATCGATATCGGCGCGTCGTCCGGGCGGCATATTCTCGGCTACGAGGAAAACGGCATTCTGAAAACGGAAGAAATCTATCGCTTCCAGAACGGTCCCGTAGAAAAGGCGGGCACGGCGGGGGCGCTGGGCGCCACGGGCGCGAAGCGGCTCACGTGGGATGCGGCTCGCCTGTATTCCGAAATTTTAAACGGCTTGAAACGCGCGAAAGAACTGGGTAAAATCCCCGCAACCGTGGGCATCGATACCTGGGGCGTGGATTACGTGTTGCTGGACGAAAACGACGAAATTATCGGCGACGTGTACGCCTATCGCGACGGCAGAACGAAAAACACCGTTCCTTCCGTGCACAAACGCATTCCGTTCGCGGAATTGTATCAGAAAACC
>DLQW01000067.1:4094-17272 GCA_002474405.1 Christensenella sp. UBA7597
GTGTATCAGCTGTACGACGACGTGCGCACGGGCAAGGCGGAACGCGCGGTTACGTATATGAATCTGCCCGATTATTTCCACTTCCGCCTGACGGGCGTGAAGAAGCAGGAATACACGATGGCAACCACAACCGCCATGGTGAACGCCGTAACGCACGAATTCGATACGGAAATTTTCGAAAAGCTCGGCTATAAAAAATCGATGTTCCTGCCGCTGGCGCAACCGGGCGCGTACGTGGGCGAATTTACGGACGAAACGGAAAAAATCGTCGGTTACAAGGCGAAAGTCGTACTTCCCGCTACGCACGATACGGCAAGCGCGGTGCTTGCGGCGCCGCTGAAAAATCAGACGCCGTACATTTCCAGCGGCACCTGGTCGATTCTGGGCGTGGAAAGAAACGCGGCGAACGTTTCGAAACAGGCGTTTAAAATGAATTATTCCAACGAGGGCAGCGTAAACGGGCAGTTCCGTCTGCAGCAGAACATCATGGGGCTGTGGATTATTCAGCAGATCCGCCACGAGCTGAAAGATAAATACGATTTCGCCACGCTGGCTTCGCTTGCGCGGTTGAACCCGACGGACGAGCTCATCAACGTGAACGACGAAAAATTCCTCGCGCCGGAAAGCATGATAGAGGCGGTTACCAACGCGGCGGGCAGAACGCTTTCCGTGGGCGGCATGGCGTACCTTGTGTTCAATTCGCTGGCGCACAGCTATGCGGAATCGCTGGACGGGCTGGAAAAACTGACGGGCGAAACGTTCGGTACGCTGAACATCATCGGCGGCGGCAGCAAAAACACGCTGTTAAACGAGCTGACGAAAGCCTGCACGGGCAAACGCGTGATTACGGGTCCCACGGAGGGCACGGCGATCGGCAATTTGATGATGCAGATGATCGGCTGCGGCGAACTTACGGGCGTTGCGGCGGGGCGCGAGATGATCGCGCGGTCGTTCGACGTAACGGAAGTCTGAAAACTAAACGAAAAAACGGCGAAAACCGTTTCGAAAGAAAAAAATCGGTATATAAATAAGGAGCAGGACATGAAAAACATTTTTGAAGCGCCTTTCGTGCGCGAAATGGAAAAAACTACGGCGAACATGTATCGCCTCGGCTGGGACGAGAGAAACGGCGGCAACGTATCGTATCTTCTCGACGAAAAAGAGGTGGCGGAATACCTTGATTTAAATCACGTCATCCGCACGATTCCCACGGGCTTCGACGCGAAACCTTTAATCGGTAAAATCTTTATCGTAACGGGCACGGGCAAGTATTTCAAAAACGTGGAATCGGACCCCGAAACCAACCTCGGCATCGTGCGCATCGGCAAAGACGGCACCACGGCAGAACTGCTCTGGGGCTATAAGGACGGCGGAAGATTCACTTCCGAATTCCCCGCGCACATGATGAGCCATATGGCGCGTCTTGCCGTCGATCCGCAGCACCGTATCGTGATGCACACGCATCCTACATACACCATCGCGATGAACGCGGTGTGCCCGCTGGACGAAAAAGACTTCACGAAACGCCTCTGGAAGTCCAACACGGAAGCGGTGGTGGTGTTCCCGGACGGCGTAGGCGTTCTTCCCTGCATGATTTGCGGCACCAACGAAATCGGCGAAGCCACGGCGGCGAAAATGAAAGATTTCCGTCTGGTGGTATGGACGAACCACGGTATCTACGGCACGGGTAAAACGATGGACGAAGCGTTCGGCTTAATCGAAACGGTGGAAAAGACGGCGCAGATTTACATGCTTACGCTGGGGCACGTGGTAAACGAAATCCCGGACGAAGTGATTAAAGGGCTGGCGAAACTGTGGAATCTGAAAATGCTTCCCGGCGTTCTGGATTAAAGCCTATTATATAGCCTTCCCCCGGGGGGAAGGTGGACAAAGCGAAGCTTTGGACGAATGAGGGGCGTAACATTCAAAACCAAATCAGAAAAATTTGTCGGTTTTCCGGACAGGAAAACCGGCGGAAATAAAAATAATTTATGAAAGGAGAAAACACAATGGCAAGAATCGTACTCAATGAAACAAGTTATCACGGCGCAGGCTGCAGAGCGGAAATCGCGGGCGAAATCAAGCGCAGAGGCTTGAACAAAGCTTTCATCTGCTCCGATCCCGATCTTGTAAAGTTCGGCGTTACCAAAAAGGTAACCGACGTCCTTGAAGGCGCGAATATCCCTTACGAACTGTATTCCAACATCAAGCCCAACCCCACCATCGAAAACGTTCAGACGGGCGTTGCGGCGTTCAAAGCAAGCGGCGCCGACTGCATCGTGGCGATCGGCGGCGGCTCTTCCATGGATACGGCGAAGGCGATCGGCATCATCATCAATAACCCCGAATTTGCGGACGTTCGCTCGCTGGAAGGCGTTGCACCCACGAAGAAACCCGCAGTTCCCACCATCGCGGTTCCCACCACGGCGGGCACGGCGGCGGAAGTTACCATCAACTACGTCATCACCGATGTGGAAAAGAAACGTAAATTCGTCTGCGTAGACGTACACGATATTCCCGTCGTAGCGGTTGTCGATCCCGAAATGATGGCTTCCATGCCCAAGGGACTTACGGCGGCTACCGGTATGGACGCGCTGACGCACGCAATCGAAGGCTATATCACGAAAGGCGCGTGGGAAATGACGGATATGTTCCACCTGAAAGCCATCGAAATCATTTCGAGATCGCTTCGCGGCGCGGTGGCGAACACGAAAGAGGGCAGAGAGGATATGGCGCTCGGTCAGTACGTGGCGGGCATGGGCTTCTCCAACGTAGGTTTGGGCATCGTACATTCGATGGCGCACGCGCTGGGCGCGGTTTACGATACGCCGCACGGCGTAGCTAACGCGATTCTGTTGCCTACCGTCATGGAATACAACGCCGACGCAACGGGCGAAAAGTATCGCGATATTGCCAAGGCAATGGGCGTGAAGGGCACGGAAAACATGACGCAGGAAGAATACAGAAAAGCGGCTGTGGACGCTGTTCGTCAGCTTTCGAAAGACGTAGGCATTCCTCAGGATCTCAAACAGATCGTCAAGGATAAAGACGTTGACTTCCTTGCGCAGTCCGCTATGGACGACGCCTGCCGTCCCGGCAACCCGAAAGATCCTACGCTGGAAGATATCAAGGCGTTGTATCGCTCGCTTATGTAATTTGCTCGCGCGCTTGAAAAGCGTCGCATTACTGTGTCGTGCTCCGTTTTCCCTCGGTCATTTACTATTTGTAAACTCCCGTCGGGAAATACTCGCACTCCTTGTACTGCTCGTACTGCTCGCTTTTGAAGCGCGGCGTAACTTCACTGTAAATTATGCAATATTTTAAGGCTTCCCCTTGCCTGCATAAAATTTTGCTTACAAAATTTTCTTCGGCAAAAATGTTCAGCCACTTCGTGGTCTCCCCTTGGGGGATTTTCTTGCCGAACTGCCGTTTAAGGCAGCTTCGGCAGCCTGCTGTCAACGAAGTTGACTGATGAGGGGCAGCTGAATAGCTCCGAAGCTTAGCTCCTTCGAACCTCTCAAAAACTTCATAAACAAAAACGCCCCGCCGCAAATTTTTGCGGCGGGGCACGTTTTTTCACGCGCTTGCTGTTTTCGCGCTTATTTTCTCTTCTCGATAAATCCGTCCTGTGCGATATTCAATCCCATGCGCTGCGCGATGCAATACAATTTTTTCACGTACAAATCGCACAACGCTTCGGGAGAGTGGCTGTCCGCGGAAACCACCACGGGCGCGTTGAGCTTTTTGCAGATGTCCAGCAGATAATCGGTGGGGTAGCCGAACCCGTTCGCCCGCGCGCCCTGCGCATTGATCTCGGCTTTTACGCCGTAATCCGTGCAGCATCGTATTACGTCCTCGAACTTGCGGAGCACTTCCTCGTCGGGAACGTACCCCCGCGAAAAAATCACGTCCGGGTGCGCCAGAATCGAAAAATATCCCGTTTTTATGCCTTCGAGCAGCTGACCGAAATACGAAAGGGCGCAGCTTTTATCGGTATCGCTCTGAAAGCTGTTCGCCGTTTTTCCGTTATGCAGAAAAGAATGCTCGCCCAGCACCAGATAGTCCACGTTTTTCAGCAGCTCTTTGTAAAAATCGTCGTAACCGGGAAAATATTCGATTTCCAGCCCCGCAAACAGTCTGATTTGCTTCCCGTATTCCGCTTCGGCGGCGTCGAATTGCGGCAGATACGCGCTTTTCATCGTCGCTTCGTCCATGTACGGGCAAAACGGAAGTTCCGGGTGCCTGAAATGGTCGGAAATGCCTATCGATTTCAATCGGTTTTTCACCGCTTCTTTCGCATAATCCGAAACCGTTCCCGCGGCGTGCCCGCAAAGATAGTTATGCGTGTGGTAATTGTATAATATCTGTATTTTTTCCGCTTCTTCGTCCCGAATTTCTCCGAATTTCCGTATCATAAACTCACTTCTTTCTTTCGTATTCCGCTTTGATTTTTAACAGTTCTTCGTATTCCGCGCGGGGGATCGTTACCGTTTCTTCCGCGGCGCCCGCGTTTTTCGCCGCCGCTTCCGTTCCGGTTTTCTCCGCTTTTCCGTTCGCCGATTTGGCAATCGCGCCTACGGCGATTTTCAAACCGATGAACGCAAGGCACAGCACCACGAAAAAAAATATAAACGCCGTGCTGCTCCAGAATTTGCCCATCAGCGAATATACCGAAAGCACCAGAATCAGCGCGATTACGCCGCCCGTAACGCCCGTCGCGATTTTTAATCCCGTCAGCGATTTTTTCGCGCGGTACTGCATATCCGTAATCTGATTTATCAGCAGCGAAAGAATCACTAGCGTCAGCGTGCTCACCGAAAGAAATCCTTTTTCGTACTTGCCGATGATGAAAAACAGCAGAGCGAACAGCGCCGTAATAAGAATCATCGCGCCGGAAACGTAGGCAAGCGTTTTGTTGTCCTCGTAAATCGAAACGGAAGTTAAAAGCAACAACCCGGAAACTCCCACGATTAAAAGAATAATCAAACCTCTCCAGATAAACGACGAGAAACTTTTGCCGAAAATGTCGGCGTCGAAAAACAGCTGCGCCGCCACAAGGCAGGCGAACCACAAAATTGCCGCGCCGATAAATCCGAGCGATACAATCGTAAGCTTTTTCTTCATTCTGAAAATCCTCCCTGTAAAGCTTTCTGCTTTTATTATAGCATACTTTTTTATAAATTTCAACACTTTTTTTGCCGAGACTCAAATTATTTTATCTTGACAAAAAAAGTAATGTATGCTATGATTGAAATGTTATTTTTGCAGCCGTAAAATAATTCGATACCCCCTTAAAATTACGCAAAGGCTGAAATGATGCTGCGATACGGCTACGCTTGGTAATTTGCGTCGACGGAGGAAAAAATATGAGTATAGACAAAGCGTTTTCCGAACTTGAAGAAAAGAGAAAAAATAAAACAGCCGCTAAAGTACAGCTTGTTCTGAATGCAAAAAAAGAAATTGAAGATTGGACCGGGCGGGCTTATTGCGGAGATTATACTTATGCCGAGGCGGTTTCTTATATTGTTCATAAATACCTTGTGCGGAAGATTTCCTTTACGGAGTGTCTGGAGTATATCAGACCGGAATTGAAAAATGAAGTTTTGCGGCAAAAAGACGGAAAACGCATTGATTATCTGACAGAAGACTACGCAAGAGAGGAGGATTTAAAAGACATTTTTCTTCTTCCTCCGCGCGGCGCTGCGTAAACCGACGGGTGTCAGAAAGATGGCTGCGTGCTGTTTTTATGCGAACAAGAAGGACGACTTTCTCAGTGGAGCTTTGAAGGAAATACGCGCGGATATAATATTCTGGATATGGAATTATATATTCTGCATAACAGCATCGATACTGCTATGTATCTGGCGAAACGTTGAGGAACGTACGCGTACGCGCGCGTACATAAATAAAACGCGTGTGCGAGAAAAGAATTAAACGCATGTGCGGAAAAAGCTCGCTCGGAAAGGCGGCTGAAAGCGAAAAAAACGAAAAAAATCCCTTAAAAGATACGAAAACGAGGCGCAAAGGGGAGAAAAACCGCAAAAAACCGAAAAAATTTCAAAAAAATTTCGGAAATCTTGCATAAACGCTTGACATCCGCTTGCGCTTTTGGTAATATAGATACGCTGCGTAAATATGCGGTGTATTGGGCTGACGCGGGAAGTTACTGCAAATCCGAAGAAAAAGCCACTTCGGCAGATAATTTCCGTCGACAATGTGAGGGCTCGACCCTTGCGACTGACCGGGGCTTTGCGTGAAAACGCTCGGCTGGAAAAAGAGTGTTTTTTATTTTGCTCAAAACCTCGATACACACGGACGTGTTGACACAGTAATACAAAATCTTCTCTGAAAGAGAAACATAAGGAGTCAGAAATGGCAGTACAGAAAATCAGAATCAAATTGGCGGCTTACGATCACGAGCTCGTAGACGAAGCGGCTTCCCGCATCGTGGAAACGATGAAGAAGAGCGGCGCGAAAATTTCGGGACCGATTCCTCTTCCCACCGAAAGAGAAATTATCACGATTCTCCGTTCCCCGCACAAATACAAAGATTCCCGCGAACAGTTCGAAATGAGAACGTACAAGAGAATCATCGATATTTATTCCCCCAACGCGAAACTGCTCGATACCATTCACCTGCCCGCAGGCGTCGATATCAAAATCAAGCTGTAATCGCGGCGGAACAAGAAACCGACATCGCAAAAAAAATACTTCGCAAGCGAGGTATTAAGAAATATTTTATAAGGAGTGAACTTTATCAATGAATAAAGCAATCATCGGGCGCAAAATCGGAATGACGAGATTGTTTGCGCAGGACGGGAAAATGATTCCCGTAACGGTAGTGGAGGCAGGTCCCTGCCCCGTAGTGCAGGTAAAAACCACGGAGCACGACGGCTATGCGGCTTTGAAGCTCGGCTTCATCGAAACCAGCGAAAAGGCGCTTACGAAGCCTGAACTCGGACAGTTCAAAAAAGCCAACGTGAAACCCTGCAAAGTGCTCAAAGAAATCAGAGTAGACAACGCGGAAAGCTTCAAAGTGGGCGACGAGCTCAAAGCGGACGTGTTTGCTGCAGGCGACAAGGTAGACGTTTCCGGCGTTACGAAAGGGCACGGCTATACGGGCGTTATCAAGAGATGGAATCAGCAGCGTCTGAAGGAAACGCACGGCGTAGGCCCCGTACACAGAGAACCGGGTTCCATGGGCGCCAACTCTTCGCCTTCCAGAGTATTCAAGCTGAAGCACCTCGCCGGTCAGTACGGTGTAGAGAACGTTACGATTCAGAACCTTGAAATCGTAAAAGTAGATCTGGCGAGAAACGTTCTTCTCATCAAAGGCGCGATTCCCGGCGTGAAAGGCAGCATCGTTACCGTCGGCAGCAGCGTGAAGAGCAAATAAGGAGAAAAGACAATGACCGGAATTAAAGTATATAATATGAAAGGTGCGGTTGTCGGCGAAATGGAGCTCAGCGACAGCGTGTTCGGCGCCGAGTACAACGAAAGCCTGATTCATCAGGCGGTTGTAACTCGTCTTGCCAACGAAAGACAGGGCACGAAGTCCACGCTTACCCGCAGCGAAGTTCGCGGCGGCGGCATCAAACCCTGGAGACAGAAAGGCACCGGCAGAGCCCGTCAGGGTTCCATCCGCGCTCCGCAGTGGATAAAGGGCGGCGTAGTGTTCGCACCCAAATCCCGCGACTTCTCTAAGAAGATGAACGTGAAGGCGAAAACGGGCGCATTGCTTTCCGCCGTTTCCAAGAAGCTTGCCGACGGCGAACTTCTTATCGTGGACGAGCTGAAATCCGAGGGCAAAACCAAAGAGATGGCGGCGTTCGTAAAGGCGATGAACCTTAACAAGAGCGCGCTGCTTGTAATGAGCGAAAAGGACGAGCTCGTGATCCGCGCGACGAACAATCTTCCCCGCGTATCCACGATGAACGTTGATCTTTTGAACACGTACGACGTTGTGGCGAACGCGAAAGTAGTAATGACGAAAGCCGCCGCAGAGAAATTTCAGGAGGTATACGCGTAATGTTTGCCGAAGACGTAATTTTGAAGCCCGTTCTCACCGAGAAGGGTTATGACGGAATCGCGGATAAGAGATACACGTTCTACGTGAAAAACACCGCAAACAAAATCGAAATCAGAAACGCCGTTGAAAAATTGTTCGGCGTGAAGGTTGCCAAAGTAAACACGATCAACTGCAAAGGCAAGCTGAAGAGAATGGGCAGAAACGAAGGTTACACGCCCGACCGCAAAAAAGCGGTGGTTATCCTCAAAGAGGACAGCAAGCCCATCGAGTTCTTCAACTCTTTGGCGTAATCGGGGAGGATATAAAAAATGGCTATTAAAACATATAAACCTACCACGCCGTCCCGCCGTTTCATTACGGTTCTGAAAAGAGAAGAGGTAACGGGCGGTAAACCGGAAAAGTCCTTGATGCACGATCAGCGCCATTCGGGCGGCAGAAACAATCAGGGCAAAATCACTTGCCGCCACATCGGCGGCGGAAACCGCACGAAATACCGTATCATCGATTTCAAACGCAATAAAGACGACATCCCCGCTACGGTAAAGAGCATCCAGTACGATCCCAACAGAAGCGCAAACATCGCGCTCATCGCGTATGCGGACGGCGCCAAAGCGTATATCCTCGCTCCCCTCGGCTTAAACGTGGGCGACAAGGTTATGAGCGGCGCGAAAGCGGATATCAAAGTGGGCAACACCCTTCCGCTTGAAAACATCCCCGTAGGTACCATGGTGCACAACGTAGAGCTTACCCCCGGCAAGGGCGGACAGCTTGCAAGAAGCGCGGGACTTGCGGCGCAGATCGTAGCTACCGAAGGCAAATACGCCACGCTTCGTCTGCCCAGCGGCGAAATGAGATACGTGCTGTTAAGATGCCGCGCCACGATCGGTCAGGTGGGCAACGTAGAACACGAAATCGTATCCCTCGGCAAAGCCGGTAAGGCGAGATACCTCGGTCAGCGCCCGGAAGTACGCGGCGCGGTTATGAACCCCGTAGATCACCCTCACGGCGGCGGCGAAGGCAAGGCACCCGTAGGCCATGCAGGTCCTATGACTCCTTGGGGCAAACCCGCTCTCGGCTACAAGACGAGAAAGAAGAAGAATGCGACGAACAAGTTCATTCTTAAGAGAATCAACTAATCCGGAGGAGAGAAGAATATGTCAAGAAGCATAAAGAAAGGACCTTACGTGGAAGCGAAGCTTTTAAGCCGTATTCAGGCGATGAACGAAGCGAACGAGAAGAAGGTTTTGAAAACTTGGTCGAGAGCGTCCACGATCTTCCCCGATATGGTAGGTCATACGATTGCGGTGTACGACGGCAGAAAGCACGTTCCCGTATATATCACGGAAGACATGATCGGCTGCAAGCTCGGCGAGTTTGCTCCTACGAGAACCTTCCACGGGCACGCCGCTAAGACGTCCACGCCCTCGAAATAAGGAGAGATGACAAATGGCAACGAATATGAAGAATAAAGAGCTGAAAGCGGCGGACGTGAAAGCAAAGCGTCCTTACGCGGTGGCTAAATACGTGAGAGTATCCCCGTACAAGGTGAGAACGGTTCTCGCCCTGATTCGCGGCAAAGATTACAAAGAGGCGAAAGCCACGCTCGAACACATCACCAACGGCAGCGCGCTTGCGGTGAAAAAGGTGCTCGTTTCGGCGGGCGCGAACGCGGAACATAACTTCGGTATGGACAGAGGCGATCTGTACGTGGCGGAATGTTTTGCGGACGGCGCTACCTCTCTGAAGAGAATGCAGCCCGTATCCAAAGGCAGAGGGCACGCGATTCTTAAGAGAACCAGCCACATCACGGTTATTTTGGACGTCAAAAAATTGGAAGGAGAATTATAATGGGACAGAAAGTTAATCCTCACGGTTTGAGAGTAGGCGTTATCAAGGGTTGGAACACTCAGTGGTACGCGGACAAAAAAGAATTCTCCAAATATCTGAAAGAAGATAACGTAATCCGTACCTTCCTTAAAAAGAAGTACTATGCGGCGGCGATCAGCAAGATCACCATCGAAAGAGCGGCTACGCGTATCATCGTTACGATTTTCACGGCTCGTCCCGGCGTCATCATCGGCAAAGCGGGCGCGGAAGTGGAAAACATCAAAAAAGACCTTGCGAAACTTACGGGCGGCAAGGCGGTAAGCGTAAACATCACGGAAGTGAAGAAGCCCGATTGCGACGCGCAGCTCGTTGCGGAAAGCGTTGCGGCTCAGCTTGAAAAGCGTATGGCGTTCCGCCGTTGCATGAAGCAGGCGATCGGCAGATCGATGAGAGCCGGCGTAAAGGGCATCAAGATGATGTGCAGCGGTCGTCTGGACGGCAGAGAAATCGCGGGTAGCGAACACTATCACGAAGGTTCGATTCCTCTTCAGACGCTCCGTGCAGACATCGATTACGGTTTTGCGGAAGCGCACACCACGTTCGGTATGATCGGCGTAAAGTGCTGGATCTACAAGGGCGAAGTGCTTAAAACCGCGAAAGCTCCCGCTCAGGCGGAAGGAGGAGCATTATAATGTTGATTCCTAAGAGAGTTAAAAGAAGAAAGCAGCATAAAGGCAAGATGAGAGGCGCCGCTCATAAAGGCAACGTAATCGCTTACGGCGAATACGGTCTGGTAGCGGAAGAATGCGGATGGATCAAATCCAACCAGATCGAAGCCGCCCGTATCGCCATGACGAGATTCGTAAAGCGCGGCGGTCAGGTATGGATCGATATCTTCCCTCATAAGCCTATTACGAAGCACCCTGCCGAAGCTCGTATGGGTTCCGGTAAAGGTAACGTAGAATACTGGGTTGCCGTAGTGAAGCCCGGCAGAGTAATGTTCGAAATGGCGGGCGTTTCCGAAGCGGACGCGAAAGAGGCTATGCGCCTTGCCGGCAACAAACTTCCCGTAAAGTGCAAGTTTGTGAAAAAAGAAGTCGCAACCGTAGCGACGGAAGGCGGTGAAGAATAATGAAAGCGAAAGAAGTAAAAGAAATGACGAGCGCCGAACTGACGGCGAAGCTGGCAGAACTGAAAAGCGAGCTTTTCAACCTTCGTTTCCGTCTTGCGTCGGGGCAGCTTGAAAATCCCGTTTCTATCAGAACCTGCAAGAGAGACATCGCTCGCGTGAACACGGAAATCCGTGCGAGAGAATTGAAGGCGTAACGGAGGGCAAAAAAATGGAAAGAAATCTCAGAAAAGAAAGAGTCGGCTTAGTGGTATCCGACAAGATGGATAAAACCGTCGTTGTTGAAATCACCGATAAGAGCAAACACCCTCTGTACAAAAAGACGATCGTAACCTCTAAGCGTTTAAAGGCGCACGACGAGGAAAATGCCTGCGGCATCGGCGATACGGTGAGAATCGTAGAAACCAGAAAGCTGAGCAAGGATAAGAACTGGCGCGTTGCCGAGATCGTCGAGAAGGCGAAGTAACGAGGTAAGGAGATAGAATTATGATTCAACCCCAAACAAGACTGAAAGTAGCGGATAACTCCGGTGCGAAAGAGTTGATGTGTATAAGAGTTATGGGTGGTTCCTTCCGTAAAACCGGCAACATCGGCGACGTCATCGTCGCGTCCGTAAAGACGGCTACGCCGGGCGGCGCGGTATCGAAAGGCGACGTTGTCAACGCGGTAATCGTGAGAACCACGAGCGGCATCAGAAGAGCAGACGGCACGTACGTAAGATTCGACGAAAACGCCGCCGTAATCATCGATAAGCAGAAGCAGCCGAAAGGCACCCGTATCTTCGGGCCGATCGCGAGAGAACTGAGAGATAAAGATTACATGAAGATCATCTCCCTTGCTCCCGAAGTGCTGTAAAGGATTGGAGGATTAAACAATGAACGTAAAATTAAACGATAACGTACTTGTTATTGCCGGTAAAGATAAAGGCAAACAGGGAAAAGTCCTTGCCACCTCCCCCAAAGCCGATACGGTAACGGTAGAAGGCGTGCGGATGCAGAAGAAGCACGAGAAGGCGAGAAAAGCGAACGAAACGAGCAAAATCGTAGAAAAAGAAGGCGCGATCAGCGCTTCCAACGTAATGGTTATCTGCCCGGAATGCGGCAAACCCACCAGAGTGAAGCATCAGATCGTCGACGGAAAGAAAGTGCGCGTATGCAAATGCGGCGCCACGCTCGATAAAGCGTTCGTGAAGAAAACGAAAGCTGCCGCAGCGGCTGAAACGGAAGCTCCCAAGAAGAGAACGAGAAAGCGCGCGGCGAAAGCGGAAGAGACCAAAACGGAATCTTCTTCGAACGAGTAACGAGGTAGAGCAAAATGGCAGAAAAGGTATATAAAAACAGAGTAAAGGAAAAGTACGAAAAAGAAGTCGTTCCTTTCCTTATGAAGAAATTCGGCTACAAGTCCGTAATGCAGTGCCCCCGCCTCGTGAAGATCGTGATCAACACGGGACTCGGCGACATTAAAGACAACGCGAAGTCCATTCAGGTTACGGAAAACGAAATCAAAATGATTTCCGGTCAGAAGCCCGTACTTACGAAGGCGAAGAAGTCCGTAGCAAACTTCAAGGTGCGCGAAGGACAGACGATCGGCATCAAAGTAACTTTGCGCGGCGACAGAATGTACGATTTCTACGATAAATTCGTATCGATCGCGCTTCCTCGCTTAAGAGACTTCAGAGGGGTATCCGATAAGGCGTTCGACGGCCGCGGCAATTATTCCGTAGGCTTGAAAGAACAGCTTATCTTCCCCGAAATCACTTACGATCAGGTGGAAAAGATCCGCGGCATGGACGTTGCGATCGTAACCACCGCGAAAACGGACGAAGAGGCAAGAGAGCTGCTCCGCGCGCTCGGCATGCCGTTCAAGAAGTAAGGAGAGAAGAAAATGGCAAAGAAGTCAATGATAAACAAGCAACAGAAAACGCCCAAGTTTTCCACGAGAGCGTACACGCGCTGCACGATCTGCGGAAGACCTCACGCGGTTTTGAGAAAGTATGGCGTTTGCCGTATCTGTTTCAGAAATCTTGCGTACAAGGGAGAAATTCCCGGCGTTAAGAAGTCGAGTTGGTAACACGGAGGAAACGAATATGACAGATCCCATCGCAGATATGCTTACGAGAATCAGAAACGCGATCATCGCCAAAAAAGAAACGGTGGAAGTTCCTTCTTCCGTGATGAAAAAGGCGATTGCCGA
>DLQW01000067.1:17295-22146 GCA_002474405.1 Christensenella sp. UBA7597
TATTCTTCTTGACGAGGGCTACGTAAAAGACGTAAAACTTGTAGAGGACGGCTATAACGGCAAAATCGCGATCACGCTGAAATACAGCGACAAGAAATCGGTAATCACCGGCATCGAAAGAGTGTCCCGTCCGGGGCTTCGTTCGTACACCGGCGTAGAAAAGATGCCCAAAGTGCTCAACGGTATCGGTACGGTAATTCTTACCACCAACAAGGGCATTATGACGGGCAAACAGGCAAAAGCACAGAACGTAGGCGGCGAAGTGCTTTGCTACGTCTGGTAAAGGAGGGCAGTAGGTATGTCGAGAATCGGTAAAATGCCTGTGGCGCTTCCTCAGGGCGTAACGGTAGAATTTAAAGACGGCGTGGTTACGGTGAAAGGCGGCAAAGGCACGCTTTCCCGCGAAATCACGGGCAACATCGACGTCGTGGTAGAAGACGGACACGCAATCGTAAAGGCGCTGGATACTCTTCCCGAAACCAACGCGAAGCACGGGCTTTACAGAGCTTTGCTTGCGGGCATGGTGAAGGGCGTTCACGACGGCTTTTCGAAAGCGCTTGAAATCAAGGGCGTCGGCTGGAAAGGACAGGTGCAGGGCAACAAACTCGTTCTGAACGTAGGTTTCTCGCACCCCGTAGAGTTCGTAGCTCCGGAAGGCATCAAATTCGAATGCCCCACTTTGACGGACATCGTTGTTTCCGGTATCAGCAAAGAGCTGGTAGGGCAGACGGCGGCGAACATCAGAGCGGTAAGAGAACCGGAACCTTATCACGGCTACGGTATTCGTTATAAAGACGAGTACGTTGAGCACAAGGAAGGCAAGACCTCCGGTAAGGCGAAGAAATAAGGAGAGCGCTTAATATGATTTCGAAAATTGATAAAAATACAGTCAGACAAAGACGGCACGCAAGAGTGCGCAAAACCGTGGCGGGTACCGCTGCGGCTCCGCGCCTCAACGTGTACAGAAGTCTTAATCACATCTACGCGCAGATCATCGACGACAGAGCCGGCAACGAAAAGGGCGGCGTAACGCTTGCGGCGGCGTCCACGATGGATAAGGACGTTAAGGCGCAGCTGGAAGGCTTAACCAAAACGGACGCGGCGAAAGTCGTAGGAAAGGTTCTTGCGGAACGCGCGCTGAAAAAAGGCGTCGAAACGGTTGTGTTCGACAGAGGCGGCTACCTTTACACGGGACGCGTAAAGGCGCTTGCCGACGGCGCGAGAGAAGCCGGACTTAAATTTTGACGGGAGAGAAGATTATGGCAGACGAAAAAAGAGAAAACAGAAGACCTCAGAGACGTCAGGCTGAAGACGACGGCTTGATTAAAAAGCTTATCGAAATCAACCGCGTATCCAAGACGGTGAAGGGCGGTAAAAACGCTCGTTTCGCGGCTCTCGTGATCGTTGGCGACGGAAAAGGCAAAGTAGGCGTAGGCACGGGCAAAGCGAAAGAAGTTCCCGAAGCCATCGATAAAGCCACTCTCCGCGCGAAGAAAAACATGATTTCGATCCCCGTTGTGGATAACACCATTCCCCATCAGATCATCGGCAAGTTCGGCAGAGGCGCGGTGCTTATGATGCCCGCATCCGAAGGTACCGGCGTGATCGCCGGCGGCCCCGTGCGTGCGGTAATGGAAGCGGTGGGAATCAAGAACATCAGAACGAAGTCTCACGGCACGCAAAACCCCGGCAACTGCGTAAAAGCTACCGTAGCCGGTCTTTCCGAATTAAAGACGGCGGAACAGGTTGCCGCTCTTCGCGGGAAAACCGTAGAAGAGATCATGTGCAAATAAGGAGGCGCGAACAATGGCTAAAATTAAAGTAACGCTTGTGAAAAGCACGATCGGCGAAGTGATTTCCGTAAAGGAAACCGTGCGCGCACTCGGTCTCAACAAAATTCGTTCCTCCAAAGAATGGGAGGACACCCCCGCCGTTCGCGGTATGATCAAAAAAGTGCATCATCTCGTGAAAGCGGAAAACATTTAAGGAGCGTACAATGAGAATAGATACTCTTTCTCCCGCACCGGGAGCAACGACGAAAGCGAAAAGACTGGGCAGAGGTATCGGTTCCGGTCTCGGCAAAACGTCGGGTAAAGGACATAAAGGACAGTGGGCGCGTTCCGGCGGCGGCGTGCGTCCCGGATTCGAAGGCGGACAGATGCCTATCGCCCGCCGCGTACCGAAGAGAGGTTTCAATCACGCGGGTAAGGAATACGTTATCGTAAACCTTGCAAACCTTGCGGATTTGCCCGAAGGTACGGTGGTGGATTACGGCTTCGTGATGGAAAACGGTCTTGCGAAAGCGGTGAAGAACAACTGCGGCTTGAAAGTGCTCGGCGACGGGGAACTGAAAGTGGCGCTCACCGTAAAGGCTGCGAAATTTTCCGAGAGCGCGAAAGCTGCAATCGAAGCGGCGAAGGGCACTGCGGAAACCCTGTAAAGAGAAAGCGGACGATAAGAAGCCGCTTGCATAAACGCTTCTTTCGTTATTTTCAGCCGGGGGAAAATCGCGTGTTTTCCTTCGACTGAATCGGCTTATTTTCCCTCAGGGCGCCGGGCGGGTGTAAAAAACGCGTCGGGCGGCAGTCGGTCTTTGCAGGCGCGCTTCGGGCTTGCCCGCAGGCGGGCGGGCTTGAAACGCCAACAGAAATTCGGAGAGAAAAATGTTACAAACACTTATCAATGCGTTTAAGGTGAAGGATATCAGGGTGAAAGTATGGAAAATGCTTCTGCTCCTTCTGATATTCCGCATCGGATGCTATATTCCCATTCCGGGTCTCGATAGCAGCGTGTTTTCCGAAAACGTTACGGGCAACGACTTCTTGACGCTGATGAACAGCATCACGGGCGGCTCGCTGGCGAACGGCACGCTTTTCGCGCTCGGCATCGGTCCTTACATCAACGCGTCAATTATTATGCAGCTTTTGTGCGTAGGTATTCCGGCGCTCGAACGCCTTTCGAAACAAGGCGAAGAGGGGCAGAAGAAAATCGCGCAATACACCAGATACTGCACGATTCTCCTTGCCGTGATTCAGTCGATCGGCATCATCGTTAACTTCGCAAACCAGTCGGGCGCGGTGAACAAGAGCTTGTTCTTCGACAGCGCGTTCCTCGCGGGATTTTTCATGACCGTGGTATACACGGCGGGCGCGTTCCTCGTAATGTGGCTGGGCGAAAGAATCACCGATTACGGCGTAGGCAACGGACAGTCCATGATCATCTTCGTGGGTATTCTTGCCACGGCGGGGCAGGCGATCATCGCCAAAATCGTGGATATTCCCAACAACAGCGACGCCATCTGGCAGCTGGTAGCGTTCGTAATCGTATGCGCGGTGGTCTTCTTCGCGGTTGTGTACGTGGATCTTTCGGAAAGAAAGGTGCCCGTGCAGTATGCGAAGCAGATTAAGGGCAGAAAGATGTACGGCGGGCAGTCCTCCGTGATTCCCATCCGTATTTCGGGCAGCGGCGTTATGCCTCTGATTTTCGCGTTCTCCATCCTTTCCTTCCCGCAGATGATTTCGGGCTTGTTCTGGCCGAACGGCGGGTTCTACAAGTGGTGGACGAAGTGGATGACCGGTTCTTCCGCAATCGCGGGCGGACGTATTCTGTATTCGTTCGTGCTGTGCCTTCTCATCTTCGCGTTCTCGTTCTTCTATGCGCAGATGCAGTTCAACCCGGAAGACGTTTCGAAGAGCATTCAGCAGAACGGCGGTTTTATTCAGGGCATTCGTCCCGGCAAAGCTACGGAAAATTATCTGAAAAAGATTTCCAACCGTATCACTTTGTTCGGCGCGATTTACCTTTCGTTGGTAGCGTTCATTCCCGCGCTTGCATTCGCCTGGGCGGATCCTACGGGCACGCTGGTGAACGTATTCTCCACAACGGGTATTCTGATCGTCGTATCTGTGGCGATGGAGTTTGAAAAACAGCTTCAGGCGCAGATGATGATGAAGAACTATAAAGGATTTTTGAAATAATGTTGCAAACGCCCGCCGGAACGCGGCGGGCGGCAACGAAAAGAATACGGAGCATCGGCAGATGAATATTATATTACTCGGCGCACCCGGCGCGGGCAAAGGAACGCAGGCAACGCGCATTTCCGATAAATTCGGAATGCCGCACATTTCTACGGGCGATATTTTCCGCGCGAACATTAAAAATCAGACGGAAATCGGCGTGCTTGCCAAATCGTATATCGATAAAGGGCAGCTGGTGCCCGACGAAGTTACCTGCAAAATCGTGGAAAACCGTTTGCAGGAAGAGGATTGCAAAAACGGCTACCTGCTGGACGGATTCCCCCGCAACGTGTTTCAGGCGGAAGCGCTTGAAAAATTCACGAAGATCGACGCGGTGGTAAACATCAACATCGATTTTTCGCTGCTGATGGCGCGTCTTTGCGGCAGAAGAGTGTGCAGAAACTGCGGCGAAAGCTATCACGTTTCCACGCTCGGCGGCAAAACCACGTGCGAGCGCTGCGACGGAGAATTGTATCAGCGTGCCGACGACAATCCCGAAACGGTGCAGAAACGTTTGGACGTGTACGGCGCGCAGACGGCGCCCCTCATCGATTATTACACGAAGAAGGGCTTGATTTTAAACTTCACGGGGACGGACGAACCGCCCGAAGTGCTGTTTAACGAAATTTCGAACGTGCTGGAAAAGTTCAGATGAGCATTATTACGAAAACCGACGCGGAAATCGATCTGATGCGCGAACCCTGTGCGATCGTGCGCGACACGCTGGCGTTCGTGGGCGAAAGAATTTCCGCAGGGATGAGCACCAAAGAAGTAGACGAACTTGTGGAACGGTTCATCCGTGCGGCGGGGGCATATCCCTCGTGCCTCGGATACG
>DLQW01000067.1:22190-29147 GCA_002474405.1 Christensenella sp. UBA7597
GGCGGTTTCCCCGCTTCGGCGTGCGTTTCCGTCAACGAGGTGGTGGTGCACGGAATCCCGGACGACAAGACGATTTTAAAAGACGGCGACATCGTTACGGTGGATTTGTGCGCGTATAAAAACGGCTTTCACGGCGACGCCGCGCGGACGTTTTTAATCGGCAACGTATCGGCAGAAAAGCGGCTTTTGGTGGAGCGTACGAAAGAGTGCTTTTTCAAAGGCATCGAAAATCTGCATGCCGGCACGCCGCTGTACGATATCGGCTACCGCGTTCAGAAGTATGCCGAATCGTTCGGTTACGGAGTCATCCGTTCGTACACGGGGCACGGAATCGGGCGCGAAATGCACGAAGATCCCGCGGTGCCCAATTACGGCAGGCTCGGTACCGGTCCGAGGCTGAAAGCGAACACGGTCATCTGCATCGAGCCGATGATTTCGATGGGAAATTACCGTGTGCGGATTTTAGACGACGACTGGGGAGCGGTAACGATCGACGGCTCGCCCGCGGCGCACTACGAAAACACCGTGGTGGTCCGCGAGGACGGCGTGGAAATCTTAACGCTGTAAACGGGCGGAAAACGCACGTAAGAAAAGCAATTCAAAAAGCAAACGCGACGAATCGGTCGAATATCAATCGGAGGAAATTTTCGTGTCCAAGGACGACGTAATCGAAGCGGAAGGCAAAGTGCTGGAAGCGCTGCCCAACGCAACATTCAAAGTACAGCTTTCTAACGGGCATACCATCACGGCATACATTTCGGGCAAACTTCGCATGAACTATATCCGTATCATCGAAGGCGACACGGTGAAGCTTGAAATGAGCCCGTATGATCTGACGAAAGGAAGAATCACGTGGCGCAGCAAATCGTAAAGCTCGCCGCATACAAGAAAAATCAAGGAGAAAACTAAAATGAAAGTAAGACCTTCCGTAAAACCTATGTGCGATAAGTGCAAAGTTATCAAGAGAAACGGCAGAGTGATGGTGATCTGCTCCAAGAGCAAGAGCCACAAACAGAGACAGGGCTGAATTAAATTTTTCCAAAGGACGGCGTTTCACCGTTCTTTGGAAAACTCATTTTCGGCGCTTTTTTCTGATTTTTTAAAAAACGGTATATCGCGGCTGAAAAACGCTTGACAATCCTTTCGGTTCCGTGATATAATAACGTGTACGGTTAAAAATAGGGTATCTTGCGCTCCGAGGTATTTTCGAAGCGGAAATATTCTTAAAAAGGCTGAATTTTTGCTTGAAAACGGGGCAAAAATTCGGTTTTGTCGTGTATTTTCGGGTGTAAAAACGCGGTTTTCGATATGATTTTTGCCGTTTTTGCGCAAAGAACAGGGCGAAAACAAACATTAAATCGCGGAAAAAACGCATAAAAACCGACGAAAAATACAAAAAACCGGAAAACGGAAAATAATACGACGCAGCGCGGGGGGCATTTTCCACTGCCCGCAGGCGGGTGCCGTTGGCGATAAAAAAATATAAAACAAAATTTTAACACGGAGGATTCAGAACATTATGGCACGTATTGCCGGTGTTGATTTACCCAGAGAAAAGAGAGTGGAAATCGGTTTGACCTACATTTACGGAATCGGTCTTGCCACCTCGAAGAAAATTCTCGCGGAAACGGGCATCGATCCCGATAAGAGAGTGAAAGACCTCGACGAGAACGACGTTTCCAAGCTGAGAGAATATATCGATCATAACGTAAGAGTGGAAGGCGAACTTCGCAGCGAAGTTTCCCTGAACATCAAGAGACTGATGGAAATCGGTTGCTATCGCGGCATCCGCCACAGAAAGGGCTTACCCGTTCGCGGACAGAGCACGAAGAGAAACGCGCACACCCGCAAGGGCAAGGCGCGCGCTATCGCCGGTAAGAAGAAATAATCACGGAGGAGAATAGATCATGGCAGAAGTGAAAAACGCTAAAAAGGCGGGAGCTCCTCGTAAGCGTAAGGAACTTAAAAAAGTAGATAAAGGACAGGTGCATATCCAGTCCACGTTCAATAACACCCTCGTTACCATCACGGATATGAGCGGCAACGCCATTTCGTGGTCCAGCGCAGGCGCGCTCGGATACAAAGGCAGCAGAAAGGGCACGCCGTTCGCGGCGCAGATGGCTGCGGAAACGGCGGCGAAAGCGGCGAAAGAGCACGGGCTTCGCAGCGTTGAAGTGTATGTGAAAGGACCCGGCGCGGGCAGAGAATCCGCGATCCGCGCGTTGGCGGCCTGCGAATTGGAAGTAACGCTTATTTCCGACGTGTCGCCTATCCCTCACAACGGCTGCAGACCTCCCAAGCGTCGTAGAGTTTAATGTAAAGGCAGGAAGAAGATTATGGCAACTTATAGAGAAGCAAAATGTAAACTGTGCAGAAGAGAAGGCGCGAAGCTGTTTCTGAAAGGCGATAAATGCTATATGGACAAGTGTCCGTTCAACAAGCGCCCCGTAGCGCCCGGTCAGCACGGCGCGGACAGAAAGAAGGTTTCCGAATACGGGCTGCAGCTGCGCGAAAAACAAAAGACGAAGAGAATTTACGGCGTACAGGAAGGTCAGTTCAGAAAATATTACGAAATTGCCGACCGTATGAAGGGCGTTACCGGCGAAAACATGCTTTCGCTGCTGGAAAGACGGCTTGACAACGTGGTGTTCAGAATGGGCGTTGCTCCCTCCAGAACGCTGGCGCGTCAGATCGTGAACCACGCGCATATCTCCGTAAACGGCAAAACCGTTACCATTCCTTCGTATATCGTGAAGGCGGGCGACGTGGTTGCGGTGAAGGAAAACAGACGTTCTAACAAATATTTTACGGCTCTGAAGGAGACGAAGTCGGGCGCGACGATGCCGAAGTGGGTAGAGTTCGACCGCGAAACGCTGGAAGGAAAAGTTCTTGCGCTTCCCACGAGAGAAGATATCGACAGTCAGATCGCAGAGCATATGATTGTCGAATTGTACTCCAAATAATCATATTGCTTAAGGAGGTATTATATGATCGAAATGGATATGCCTAAGCTCGAAGTGCTTGAAAACGACGACTTTTATGCGAAAGTGGTCTGCGAGCCTTTGGAGAAGGGTTTCGGTCTTACAATCGGCAACTGCCTCAGAAGAATTTTGCTTTCCGCTTTGCCCGGCGCGGCGGTGGAAGGAATTAAATTCCTTGACGGAAGCGTGAAACACGAATTTTCCGCGGTTAAAGGAATCAAAGAGGACGTTACGGAGATTATTCTTAACTTGAAGACGCTTGCACTGCGTACGAAAGTTACCGATAAATCTTACGAAAAGGTGTTGCATATCACGAAGGAAGGTCCTGCCGTACTGACGGGTGCCGACCTGAACGTGGACGCCGAAGTAGAAGTTATCAATAAGGATCAGTACATCTGCACGATCGACGAGGGCGGCAAGTTTGACGTTGAACTTACCGTGGGCAGAGGCAGAGGCTATCGCCCCGCGAAGGAAAACAAGCAGCCCGTTGTGGATTATATTGCGATCGATTCTATCTATACTCCCGTACAGAAAGTGAATTACACCGTAGAGCCTACGCGCGTAGGTCAGGCGGTGGACTACGACAAACTGACGCTGGAAGTGTGGACGGACGGAACGTTTTCGGGAAAGGAAATCATTTCTCTTGCCGCGAAGATTATGCAGGACCACATCGGTCTGTTCGTAAACTTAAGCGAGACGATTAAGGGAATGGATATCCTTGTGAAAACCGAGGACGACAAGCAACAGCAGATTCTCAGAATGGTTATCGAGGATATGGATCTTTCCGTGCGTTCGTATAACTGCTTGAAACGCGCCAACATTCATACGGTAGAGGATCTTACGAAAAAGACCGAGGACGATATGCTGAAGGTGAGAAACCTGGGCAGAAAGTCGCTTGACGAAGTGATTGCGAAACTGGAGTCTTACGGTCTCTCATTAAGTAAACAGGAGGATTAAAACAATGCCCGGCAAATTGGGAAGAACTTCGAAAGAGAGAAACGCTCTTTTGAGAAATCAGGCTTCGCAGCTTATTTGGTACGGTAAAATCGAAACGACCGCGCCCAAAGCGAAAGAGTTGCAGTCTTATGTAGAAAAACTTATTACGAAAGCCGTGAATACCTACGACGATAACATCGAATTTGAAGTTACGAAGAAGGATAAGAACGGCAAGGAAATCAAAGCCACCAACATTAAGGACGGTCCTAAAAAGCTGGCGGCGCGCCGTGCGATTATGGCGAAAACCTACGATTTACAGGAAATCAAGGGTTTCGACGAAAAGAAGAGCGCGTTTAAGGCAAGAACCGCAGACGTTCAGCACCCCTTGATGGATAAACTCTTCAACGAACTTGCTCCGAAATACGCGGCGAGAAAGGAAGAGACGAAGCAGGGCGGCGGTTATACGAGAATTTATCTTCTCGGCGCACGTCGCGGCGACGGTGCGGAAACGGCGATTATCGAATTGGTGTAATCGGGGTTTCGGCTGTTCCGCTTGCATGAAAGCGGAGACAATTTAAACGAATCGGATTCGGCGTACTTTTGCAAACGGCTGCGTGGCTTGATTTTATCGGGCTGCGGGCGGTTGCGGAGTTGCGGCGGATCCGTTTTTGTTTTGTGTTGGGAAGGGCGAGGGAAGATTGCGACGGCGAGGTGTGGATTGGGGGCGGCATAGATTGTGGGCGGCGCGGGTTGTGCCGGCGCGGCGTGGGTTGGGGCGTGGCGCGGATTGTGCCGGCGAGGCGTGGAGTGTGGGCGGGGTGTGGATAGTGGGCAAGGCGTGGAGTGTCTGGCGCTGCGTAACGGATATAAGGCAGATTGAAAGAAAGCCGGGCGGGGAACGAGCGCTTAAAGAGAGAATGTTGACGCATAGCCGAGTGAAATTGGTCTACCGCTATGTTTGAAAATTTTTTAAAAAACAAATTTTCAGATAAAAAAGGCAGGGAGTTCTTTATGCGATACCGTTCGACTGCTGGCTTTCACCACTTTGTTTCGTAAGGAGCAGGCTACAGAAGCTTGCCGTAGACTTTTTCGCGCTTATCTCGCCAAAGAGAAAAAGCGGAAAGGGGAAAGCAAGGGGAGAGGCTACGCGGCGTTCTACTTGCCACGATTTTCTAACGGAAACGCGGCGAAAGGTTTCTCCAAAGGCTACTTGAAAGATAAGAGAAGACCTCTTCAGTCGGCAGAAGGCGACAGCAGGCTGCCGAAGCTGCCTTAAACGGCAGTTCGGCAAGAAAAGCCCCGAAGGGGAAGCCAAGAAAGCGGTTTGATATAAGGCTGCTTTTTGAAAAGAAAATGTCTGAATTTTGTTCGGCTGCCCCTTTGTTTGAAAATTTTATGTAAGGCAAATTTTCAAACAAAAAAGAAAAGCAGGCTTTTCTTCATCACCTTGCTTCGCAAGGAGCAGGTTGCCGAAGCTGCCGTAAAGTTTTTCACGCTTATCTCGCCAAAGAGAAAAGGCGGAAAGGGGAAAGCAAGGGGCGAGGCTACGCGGCGTTTTACTTGTTTAAAGCCAACACGGCGGGGATTTCCGAAGGACGGCTTGAAAGATAAAGAATGACCTCTTCAGTCGGCAGAAGCCGACAGCTTCCCCGAAGGGGAAGCTAAGCATGCGGGTTGATTATTTTGCCGAAACAGGTTTTATGGATAAAACTGTTTTCAGGTAAGGGGAAGACCTGACGAGAGGAAAAAATTTAAACTGACCTCTCTCGGCGCTCCGCGCCACTCTCCCCGAAAGGGAAAGCGAGGTGAGATGGAAAACTTATGTAGGCAAGGGGAAGCTTGGAAACAAAAAAAGACCTCTTCGGTCGGCGAAAGCCGATAGCAGGCTGCCGAAGCTGCCTTAAACGGCAGTTCGGCAAGAAAAGCCCCGACGGGGAAGCCGAGAGGTCTGTTTGATTATAAGGCTGCTTTTTGGCGGAATCGGCGGTCAGCGCTTTTTGCGGTCGGATTCTTGCTGGACGAGAAAATCTACGTATGCCGCCGCGCGCGCTTTGCCGTTTTCCGAGAGCTTGCGGAAACTTTCGATCAGTTCCGATTCTGCATCCGGAAAGGTGGCGTCGACGAGACTTTGCAGGTGCGGCAGTTCTGTTTCGCTTAACATTTCGTCGACGGAGACTCCGAAAAAACGCGAAAGGCGCAATAAAGTGGATGCCGTGGCTTCGTTGCGCCCCTTTTCTAATTTTGCGATTGCCGACTGGCTCAATCCCGTGGCGTTGGCTAATTGTTGTTGACTTAAATTTTTTTCTTTGCGTAAGTCGATTAACGTTTCAGAGAATTTCATACTTAGATTTTATCAAGTATAATTCCAAAAGTACTTGACAAATAGATTTAGACTTGATATACTATATTATATAAGTATTTTTCGACTTTTATGCGACGAAGGAAAAAGTTATGAATGGAAATTGGGCATGGCGGATGTTATTTCCGTGCGACGTGAGGCGGGGAATCTGCGCGGCGGCAAATGCTTTCGGAAATACTGCGTTTTGGCTGGCATGCGGGTTGCTGGTTGTATGGATTGCGTTGACGACGGCGGCGTTTTCGAGAGATTTGAAAACGAAACGCGGGAAGGAAGATAAAACGGCGGTTTCTGCGGATATGTCTGAGGAAAAATCGGAAACGGAGTCGGTGAAAAAGAACGGGGCGGAGAAAATTTTAGCCGAAAGCTCTGCGGAATGTTCGGACGGCGAAAATTCGGATGCCGGGGAAATGCGGCGCAGGGAATGACAGAAAATGACTTTGGCGGCAAAATCTGGGGCGTTTTGCGGGGAAAATTCAAGGGAGAAACAGGAAAGTGCGGCGGAAAAGCCGCTTTTTTTATTGCGGATTTCGGGAGAACATGCGGAAAATTTATGCGTTGAACCGCAAGGGGCGGCGATATTGCAGCATTGCGCGCAAATGACGGAAATGCAAGGAACATAACGACGGGAGCGGCTGAAAAACAGCCGCTCCCGTTTGTGGATTTGGTGAATTATACTATTAA
>DLQW01000057.1:0-9368 GCA_002474405.1 Christensenella sp. UBA7597
GAAATCGAAGGCGATATGGGCGATTCGCACGTCGGCTTGCAGGCAAGACTGATGTCGCAGGCGCTTCGTAAGCTCACGGCAATCGTCAACAAATCGCATACATGCGTGATTTTCATCAACCAGCTCCGCGAAAAGGTGGGCGTAATGTTCGGCAACCCCGAAGTTACCCCCGGCGGCAAAGCGCTCAAATTCTACGCCAGCATCCGTATCGACGTAAGAAAAATGGATACGCTGAAAGACGCGGAAGGCGCGATGGGCAACCGTACAAAGGCGAAAATCGTGAAAAACAAACTTGCGCCTCCTTTCAAACAGGCGGAATTCGATATCGTATTCGGCGAAGGCATTTCGCAGGAAGGCTGTATCATGGATATGGGGATTCAGTTCGATATCATCGGCAAGAGCGGCGCCTGGTTCTCGTACAACGGCGAAAAAGTGGCGAACGGCAGAGAAAAAATGCGCCAGTTCCTGAAAGATAATCCCGAAATTTCCAACGAAATTCAGCAGAAAATCCGCGCGGCGGCGAAAGGCGCTACCGACGTTGTAGAAGGCGGAGCCGACGAGGAATGAAATACGGTTTTGTGCGCGCGGCGGCAGCTTCGCCGAAGCTGAAAGTAGCGGACGTAAAATTCAATACGCAGGAAATTTTAAAAGAAATCGCCCGTCTTGCGGCGGAAGAAACGGAAATCGCGGTATTTCCGGAACTTTCGCTTTGCGGCTACACGTGCGGCGATTTGTTTTTCGACGGCTCGCTGTTAAAAGCAACGCGCGCGGCGGCGTTTTATCTTGCAGAAGAATCTTTTAAAATTGCGCCTCGGTTATTGTTTTTTATCGGTTTGCCGGTAGAAAAGGGCGGCAAACTCTATAACTGCGCGGCGGCAATCTGCGGCGGAAAAATCCTCGCGCTGATTCCGAAGTCCTCGCTTCCGAACTACGGAGAATTTTACGAAAAACGTTATTTTACCGAGGCGGAAGATTTTGTCGATACGGGTTTCGTTTTCTGCGGCGGCGAAAACGCTTATGCGGTTCCGTTCGGCAGAAACGTCCTTATCGAAGATTCCGCCACGGGCACCTGCGTGGCGTGCGAGATTTGCGAAGATCTCTGGGTTTCCGCGCCTCCTTCGCAAAATCATGCCGCCGCCGGCGCCGTAATCATCGTGAATTTATCCGCTTCCGACGAAACGGTGGGCAAGGCGGAGTATCGCCGCACGCTTGTGAAATCCGTTTCCGGTCGCAGCCTCTGCGCGTATGTGTACGCGGATGCCGGGCAGGGAGAATCGGTTACCGACTGCGTGTTTGCGGGGCATTGTCTTATCGCCGAAAACGGCGGAATTTTAAACGAAAGCGCTTTGTTTTCGGAAAGCGGCGCAAGCGCCGAAATCGACGCGGAATTTTTAAAAAACGAACGCCGCAGAATGACTACGTTCAAGACGTCTGCGGATAATTATACGCGCGTTTTTGCCGATTTCGTCGGCGGAAGCGATCTGAAAACGCGGGCAATCGAACGGCTGCCGTTCGTTCCCGAAGGCGCGGGCGCGGAAGAGAGAAAAGAATTGATTTTATCGCTGCAGTCCCGTGCGCTGGCGCGGCGGTTGCAACATGTCGGGGCAAAATGCGCCGTCATCGGCGTTTCGGGCGGACTCGATTCGTCGCTTGCGCTGCTTGTCGCTGCCCGCGCGGCGGATATCTGCGGCATGCCGCGTTCGGCAATCGTGGCGGTTTCCATGCCCGGTTTCGGCACCAGCGGAAAAACATACGATAATTCTCTCGCGCTTTCAAAAAGCGTGGGGGCAAGCGTGCGTACGATTTCCGTAAACGCGCTCGTTTCCCAGCATTTCAGGGATATCTCGCACGATCCCGCCGTCAAAAACGTTACGTACGAAAACGCACAGGCGCGCGCGCGTACGTATATTTTAATGAACCTCGCCAACGAGCTGGGCGGCATCGTGGTGGGCACGGGCGATTTAAGCGAGCTTGCCCTCGGCTGGTGCACGTATAACGGCGATCATATGTCGATGTACGGCGTCAATTCCGGCGTGCCGAAAACGCTTGTAAAGCATCTTGCAAAGTACGAGGCGGAGCGGCTCGGCGGCGATGCGCAAAAAGCAATCGAAAGCGTGCTTGCCACCGAAATTTCCCCCGAACTTCTTCCGCCGGACGATAAAGGCAACATCGCGCAGAAAACGGAGGATATCGTAGGTCCGTACGAACTGCACGATTTCTTCCTGTATCATGCGCTGCGGCGCGGCGATTCGCCAAAAAAAACGTTCTATCTCGCTCGGTATGCCTTCGGCAGAAAGTACGATAAAAAAACGCTGAAAAAATGGCTGAAAAATTTCTATAAACGCTTTTTCGCGCAACAATTCAAGCGTTCGTGTATGCCGGACGGCGTGAAAATCGGTTCGGTAACGTTGTCGCCGCGCGCCGATTTCCGTATGCCTTCCGATGCCTGCGCGTCGTTGTGGCTGGAAGAAGCGGAAGAAATATAACGCAATTCCGGCGAAGAAACTCGCCGGAATTCTTCCGTATGCGCAAAAACGATTCGCCGCGTACGAAAAAAACGCGCGAAATTTCGTAAAAAAGCCAAAAAAGCGCAAAACCAAACGAAAAATCGATGTCAAAACATTGACTTTTTCGATTATTTATAGTAAAATAGAACATAGGGGTTGCCGCGCGCGCATGTAAAAGCGTAAAATGCGCAAAACGGCAATATCCGCACAAAATCATATTTTTCACTAACACAGGAGGCATGAAATGAATTTATTATCTTTCGGCGTCCTGTTTCTCACCGTAAAAGTCGGAGTATTTATCGGTAGTTTGGTCGCCGCGGTGGCAATCACCGCGCTTTTGGCGGCAGTAGGTTTTATCATCTATAAGAAAAAGAATACCGAAAGAGAAATCGGCGAGGCGAACACGGAAGCTGGGCGCATCGTCGGGGACGCAAAAGCGGAGGCGGGAAAAATCACGGCACAGGCGCGCGAAGAAAGCAAGCGCGTTCTGAAAGAAGCGATTTTAGAGGCTAAGGAACAGGATCTTAAATTACGCAACGATTTCGATCGTGAAACCAAAGAAAAAAGGGCGGAATTGCAGCGCGCGGAGCAGCGTTTAACGCAAAAAGAGGACTCTCTCGATAAAAAAATCGAGGCGCTGGACGAACAGAAAGCGAAAATCGAAGCCCACGAAGAACAGCTGGGCGCTTTGCAGCAGAAGCTGGATTCGCAGCACGAACTCATGGTGCAGGAACTCGAACGCGTGGCGCAGCTCACCCGCGACGAGGCGAAAAGGGCTCTTACGGAAGAAATTCTCGATGACACCCGCCGCGAAACCGCCAAAACGGTTCGCGAAATGGAACAGCAAGCCAAAGACGAAGCGGAGATCAACGCGAAGAAGATTATATCGCTTGCCATTCAGAAATGCGCGGCGGATCAGGCTTCCGAACTCACCGTATCGGTGGTGCCGCTTCCCAGCGACGATATGAAAGCCCGCATCATCGGCAGAGAGGGGCGCAACATCCGCGCTCTCGAAAACGCCACGGGCATCGAACTTATCATCGACGATACGCCGGAAGTGGTTATTTTGTCCGGGTTCGATCCAGTTCGCCGGGAAATCGCGCGGGTATCGCTGGAACGGCTCATTTCCGACGGGCGTATTCACCCGGCACGCATCGAAGAAACGGTAGAAAAGGTTACGCGCGATATCGACGTACAAATCCGCGAAGCGGGCGAAGCCGCCGTGTACGAAGTGGGCATTTTCGGGCTGCATCCCGAACTCGTGAAACTCATCGGCAGATTGAAATTCCGCACCAGTTACGGTCAGAACGTGTACAAACACTCCATCGAAGTCGCCACGCTGGCAGGGCTGATGGCGGCGGAACTGGGGCTGGACGTCAATTTCGCCAAACGCGCGGGGCTTTTACACGACATCGGCAAAGCGGTGGATCAGGAACAGGAAGGCACGCATGTCCAGATCGGCGCCGAGCTTGCGAAGAAATATAAAGAAAACGCAAATATCGTAAACGCCATCATGGCGCACCACGGCGACGTGGAACCCAAAACCATCGAAGCCGTGCTGATTCAGGCGGCAGATGCGATTTCCGGCGCAAGACCGGGCGCCAGAAGAGAAACGGGCACGAACTATGTCAAGCGGCTCGAACGGCTGGAAGCCATCGCTTCTTCGTTCCCCGGCGTGGAAAAGAGCTACGCCATTCAGGCGGGGCGCGAAGTCCGCGTTATCGTCAAGCCCGATCAGGTCGACGACGCGCAGGCGCTGTTCCTTTCGAAGGACATCGCTAAGAAAATCGAATCCGAACTCGAATATCCGGGGCAGATTAAAGTCAACGTCATCCGCGAATTCCGCAGCGTAGAATACGCGAAGTAAACGGTAAAAGAAAAAAATCATACTCTTCCGTCCGGCAAAATCCGGGCGGGGGAGCGTTTTCTTTAAAAAACAGAAAAATTTTTGCGGTTTTATGAAAAAAGGCGTTTTTTCGGCTTGACAAATTTTTCTTTTTGCATTATAATAAGCAAGTAATTCTTCGCACGGAGAAAAAAGCGCGGCGCGCGCCGCACAAAAATCGGGCGAAGCTCATAAGGCGGTGCTACTATGGCTCAGTTGGTAGAGCGCGTCCTTGGTAAGGACGAGGTCACCGGTTCAAATCCGGTTAGTAGCTCCATTTGTCCGATTTTTAAGTTTTACACTTTGAAAATCGGACTTTTTTATATAGAAAAACTAAAAAGGAAAAAATAAAAATGGCAACGTCCGAGCAGTTTAAAAATTATATTCTCGAATGTCTTTCGGCGGCGTATAGTGGCGAGATTTCAGGTTTTACCTGTCGCAAAATGATGGGCGAATATTTATTATATAAAAACGGCGTTTTGTTCGGCGGCATTTACGATAATCGCCTGCTCGTAAAGCAAGTCGCCGCAAACGAAAAATACGGTATGAAAGAAGAAATCCCTTACGAGGGCGCGAAACCTATGTATATGCCCGAAGATGCCGAAAACGCCGCAACGCTCAAAAATATCGTAGATGATACGTATGCCGCTCTCGCCGCGCGGCAAAAACAAACAAAGCCGAAAAAATAAAAAACTTTTAAAAATCGACAGTTTTTCAAAACCTTGTTGTTCCGTTTCCCGAAAAACAATGATATAATATTTTTGTCGAAAGCCGAAAGGCAAAAAAGATAAAGGAGAATATATCATGAAAAATTCGGAAAAAGTTTATGCGGAACAAATCGCGGCGGAATACTCGCCCAAAACAACAAGCAAAGCGGTGGCGCTCAGAAAGCTGGATAACAAGGTAAAAAAGGCTCCGAAGATTGCCGCGATTACGTTCGGTACGGTCGCGACGCTGATTTTAGGCACGGGGATGTGCCTTGCCATGAAAGTCATCGGCGCGGGCACAGCCGCCGCTATGGCAGCAGGCATTGCGATCGGCGTGGCGGGTATGGCGCTCATGGCGGTGAATTACCCGCTGTACAAAAAGTTTTTAAACGCCAGAAAGAAGAAGTACGCCTTCGAAATCGTTGAACTTGCCAGACAGATCACCGACGAAGCGGCAGAGGAGTAACGTTAAACGTGGAAGCTGCAAAAAATAAAAGCGAAAGCAAATATTTCAATACGGCGCTTCGCATGGACGAAGCGCTGTTGCGGCTGCTCGAAAAGAAAGATTTCGAATTTATCACCGTCAAAGAACTTTGCGCAGCGGCGAAAGTCAATCGTTCCACGTTTTATCTGCATTACGAAAACACGTACGAACTTCTTGCGGAAAGTATCGAAACGCTCAACAGTCGGTTTATCGGTTCGTTTTCCGGCGGGGGCAAACAGAGCTTCGCCGAAAAAATCGCCACGTTGCCGGAAGAAAAGCTGTATCTTGTAACCGACGAATATCTGTTGCCGTATCTTGCGTTCGTAAAACAGAATAAAACGGCGTTTAAAGCAATCCGCAAACGCCCCGATTTATTTGATGCGGAAAAATCCTATCGCAATCTGTTCGATACGGTGTTTTCGCCGATTCTTTCGCGTTTCGAAGTTCCCGCAGACGAACACGTTTATCGTATGGAGTTTTACGCGAAGGGGCTTTCCGCCGTCGTGATGCGCTGGGTAGAATCCGACTGTGCGCAGCCGGCGGAAAAAATCGCGGAAATCATCAAGGCTTGCGCGTTCATGCCGCCGCGCGAACTTCGCAAAGGCAAAGAGCAACCATGAAATTTTTCGGAACAATTCTCGAAAAATATCGTTCGCATCCGTTTTTCGGTAAATTCGGCGGCGCGGTATGGTCGGCAACGGTAACGGCGGCGTTCGCCGTTTATAACGTATTTCTCGGCGTAAGCACGGGCGGCGCGTGGTTTTACGGTATCGGCGTTTATTATTTTCTGCTCACGTGCGCACGCGCGGCGATTTTGATTTCGGAAGCGAAAAATCTCAGGGAACCGTGCGAAAATAAAAAAATAAAACAAGAAAAACGCACCTTCCGCCGCGTCGCCGTTTTCACGTTTTTAATCGATTTATGCGTCGGCGTTCCCATCGCGCTGATGGTGCTCGGCAAAAAACGCGTCAACGCGGGAACGATTGCGGCAATCGCCATGGCGGCATACACAACGTATAAAATTACGGCGGCAATCGTCCGGTTCGTAAAATCGAAGAAGCGCGAAGAACGCCCGTGTATCAGACAGCTTCGGCAGATCGGCGTAAGCGACGCGCTCGTTTCCGTGTTGTCGCTGCAGAATACGTTAATCTCCGTGTTTTCTCAAGGCGACGAGGCGCGGCAGATGTTCGCGCTTTCCGTCGTTTCAAGCGCCGCGATTTTCGTGCTTTTAATCGTTTTTTCCGTCTTGTTTTATTCCCGCGGGCGTACGTCTGCCGAAAATAAAGAAAAACGGCTATAAACAGGAGGGATTTTTGTAAGAAAAAATCCTTTTTTTCCGTTTATAGCTTGCCAATCGGGCGTTTTTGTGGTATGATAGTATTACAGTCAGCAAAAAGCAAAGGGGAGCGCGAATGATTTACGAGCTTGCGGGATTACGGGTAAACATTAAAAATCGTTGCCGCTATACAAGCGAATTCTGCAAAGAATATCTTTCCGCCGATCAGCTTTCGCCCGCGGCGTTCGAAGCGGAAGTTACCGGCGAAGAATTTGCGGAGGAAAAAAAGGAATCGGAAGGCTTTTCCGACGGCTATATCGAAAATATCTGTCTGTATCGCAGCGTCTGTTTGCAGATGCCGAAATACGGCAGATTTTTGTTACACTCCGCCGTGCTCGAATACGAAAATAACGCCTATGCGTTTCTGGGCAGAAGCGGCATCGGCAAATCCACGCATACCGCGCTCTGGATAAACAACGTAAAAGGCGCCGAAATCTTAAACGGCGATAAGCCGATTATCGGTTACGACGAATCCGCGGCGGACGGCGAAAAATTCGTTGCGTACGGCACGCCGTGGAACGGTAAGGAAAACCGCGGCAAAAAAGGGCAGGCGCCGCTGAAAGCGCTTTGCTTTATCGAACGGGCAAAAGAAAATTCCATCGGAAAAATCGCCGTCGGCGAAGCGGCAGACCGCATTTTTACGCAGATTTTATTGCCGCGCGAACGCGAAGCGGCTGAAAAAACGCTTGAACTCATCGATAAGCTGGTGTGCGGCGTTCCCGCATACGTGTTGCATTGCAATATGGAAACGGACGCGATGAAAACGTCGTATAAAGCGCTTGTCGGCAGAGAATTTACGCAAAACGAACAGAAATAAACGCCTTCGGGAGGGAGAAATATATGAAAATCAAAGAGGGATTCATTATCAGGCAGGTCGGCGGCGAAAATATCGTCGTGCCTATCGGAAAAACGGGAAAAGATTTTCACGGCATGATCAAGCTGAACGACAGCGGCGCGTTTTTATGGCGCTTTTTCACGGAAGAACACACGGAAGCGGAAGCCGTCGCCGCGCTTTTAAACGAATACGAAGTGGATGAAGCCACCGCAAAAGAAGACGTGGCTTCGTTCGTAAAAACGCTGAACGATCCGCGTTTCGTCGATTGATAAAGAAGTATACTGCGGTGGAAGAATCGAAACAACTCACAATCGAAGAACTCATCGGAAGCGAGGGCAGATACGTCGGTTCCACGGTGGGCGTCAGCATGTTGCCCATGCTGAAAACCGGGCGCGACAGCGTGGTAATCGTCAAAAAAGAAGCGCGGCTTCGCCCGCTGGACGTGGCGCTTTATAAACGCGGCGATAAATACGTTCTGCACCGCGTCGTTTCCGTCATCGACGGCGGCTATATTATTCGCGGCGATAATTGCTATTCCGATGAAAAAATCCCGGAATCCGCCGTATTCGGCGTGCTTAAAGAATATTTCCGCAAAAACAAACATATCGATTGCGCCACCGACGAAAAATATCTTCGGTATGCGAAAAAACGGGTGAAAAATTATCGTCTGCGCCGATTTTTCGTGTTGCCGTATCTGCGCTGCCGCAATTTCGCCTCGCGGCTGTATCATAAAATTTTCAGGCGAAAAAACGGAAAATCGGAATAAACGAACAAAAGGAAAGAAAAGCGTGAAAGAACAGGAAGCGGCAAGAGGAAAAGCATGGCTGAAGCGGGAAACGCGTCCGTATCGGCTGCCTGTAATATTCCTTGCGGGGTTGACGGTAACGGCAATCCTGCTTTCGCTTGCGTTTTCGTATCTCATCCGCTACGTCATCAACGGCGCGGCAAGCGGCGAAATCAAAAAAATGTGGCTGTTTTCGGGCATTTGCGCCGCGCTCGCCATTTTAAGAACGCTGCTGCAAATCGTCCGATCGTATTATTCCGAACGCTGCAAAGCAAAAATCACGGTGGGGCTCAGAACCCGCCTTTTCGCTCGTCTGCTTTGCGCCGATTATTCCGAAGCCGAAAAATACCACAGCGGCGATTTATTGAATCGTTTCACATCCGACGTCGCGGAAGTCGCCAACATGAGCGTAAGCATTCTTCCCGCTTTTGCGGGAATGATCGTGCAGTGCGTCGGCGCAATCGCCGCGCTTTTGATGCTCGATCCGTTGTTTACGGCGATTTTTGCCGTCGGCGGGCTCATCGTCGCCTGCGTTTCCGTCGCATTCAGAAAAGCTTCGAAAAAATACCATAAACAACTCACCGAAGCGGACGGAAAAAGTCGTTCGTTCATACAGGAAGGCATTTCTTCGCTCCTCACCGTAAAAGCGTACGGCGCGGAGGAGCGTTCGGCTGAAAAGTCCGGCGTTCTTCTCAAGGATTATTATTCGGCGCGTATGAAGAAAAACCGACTGAACGTGGCGCTCGGCGGTTCGTTTTCGGTGTTGTCGGCGCTTTCGCAGGTATTTGCGGTGGTGTGGTGCAGCGTACAAATCGTAAGAAGCGGCAGTT
>DLQW01000057.1:9414-10991 GCA_002474405.1 Christensenella sp. UBA7597
CCGTCATCATGCTTTTAAGCCAGCTGCAGCAGCCTTTAACGTCGTTTTCGGCGGTACTCCCCGCAATTTATTCCCGCGCAGCAGCCGCGGAACGCCTTTCAGAAACCGACGATATTCCCGCCGAACACACCGAAAAGCGCAGCGAAAAGAAACGCGACGCCGAGTACGCCGCTGCCGAAAATATCCTTTTCGAAGAAATAAAATTCGCCTACAACGGCAGAGAAAAAACGCTTGACGGCGGCACTGCGCGCGCGCCTCTGCATAAAATCACGTGCGTAACGGGGCAGTCCGGTTCGGGAAAAAGCACCCTTTTCAAATTGCTGTTAAGCGTATATCTTCCCCGCAGCGGCGGCGTATTTCTCGAAAATTCCGCGGCGGAAAAAATCCCCGTTACCGCCGCTCACCGCGATTTGTTTGCGTACGTTCCGCAGGGGAATTTCCTGTTTTCCGGCACGATTTACGAAAATTTAACGTTTTTCTGCGAGAAACCCGCTACAAAAGAAGCAATCGGGACAGCGCTTGAAAGCGCCTGCGCCACATTCGTTTACGATTTGCCGCAAGGCTTGTCCACGTCGCTGAAAGAGCGCGGCGGCGGGCTTTCCGAAGGGCAGCTGCAGCGCCTTGCCGTAGCGCGCGCATTGTTGTCAGATCGTCCGATTCTTCTTCTGGACGAAGCCACCAGCGCGCTCGATTCCGATACGGAAAAAGCGCTTTTGTGCAATATCCGCGCCATGAAAAACAAAACCTGCCTGATTGTAACGCATCGTCCCGCCGCGCTGGAAATCGCCGACGAAGTGATTCACGTAGAAAAGGGCGTAATTTCCGTAGAAAAGACGGCTTGTAAAGAGCAAAAAGGGGAAGATTAAATAAAAATTCTCGGCTTCGGCAAAATTTTTTCGCAAATCGCCCGAAAAACGCTTGACTAATTTACGTTATGTAAGTATAATAGTTTATGCTGTTTGAAAAAGCAGATACATTGAGGCATAGCGCAGTTTGGTAGCGCGCTTGGTTAGGGACCAAGAGGTCGTGGGTTCAAGTCCCGTTGCCTCAACCATCAGAAAGTCCACATACGTTCTTATGTGGACTTTCGTTATAACGAGGCGTAGCGCAGTTGGTAGCGCGCAGCGTTCGGGACGCTGAGGTCGTGGGTTCGAACCCCGTCGCCTCGACCAATTTTGAAAAGAGGCACCGTTTTGCAGGTGCCTCTTTTCACAAAAAGAACCGTATAGCGACGGGGCGAGAGGGTGGAGCCGCTTTGCGAGAGCAAAGCGATTTCGCGGCGAATTATTGTATATCATCGAAATTTGTGCGAAATCAAACGATTGATAATCGTTTGGCGGGGCGCGCCGCTAAAGGCGAGAACCCCGTCGCCTCGACCATCTTTGTAGTACGAAAAGACTACAATTCAGAAAAAGCACAAGATTTAGTGGACTTGTGCTTTTGTTGCCCTTGCAAAATCTTTGCCAAGTTAAAAAATAATAAAAAAAGGAGAATGAATCACGGAACAATTTTACGAAAAACTACAAGCAACTTCGCCCGTATCGGCGGTGATTTTGTCGATAGGCATCATACTTATG
>DLQW01000092.1 GCA_002474405.1 Christensenella sp. UBA7597
TTCGCGGCGTCCGTGGGCGTGGCGGATAAACTCAACGCTTCTTCTTCCGTAAAAGACATGATTACGGCGTTCAGAAAATGGGTGCTGAATTCCAACTACAATGCCGCCGCCGAAGAAAATTATAAAAAATGGTGCGATTATCGCGTAAACGCGGTAAATGCCTTTGTGGAAAGAGTGAACAAAGAAGTGAAAGGCGAAAGTTCGTTGCTTCTTTCCACGGCGGTGTTCTCGTCTCCGGCTTCTACGCTGGAACAGAAAAAACAGGACTGGCGCACATGGATTGCAAACGGCTGGATAGATATCGCCACGCCGATGGCGTATTACGATTCTTCCGTAGACGTATTGCAGGGCGTGGCGGATATGATTCTGATTTCCGGCGGCTCGTGCTATTATTATACGGGACTTGCAAGTTCTTTCCGCGGACTTCCCGCTTACGAAAACGTCAATCAGATCGAAGCTTCGTATCTCGGCGGCGCCGACGGCTACGTCATTTTCTGCTCCACGCAGATTATCGGGCACGACGACGTGCAGAACGTTTTGAAAGCGGGGTATAATTCCGCGCCCGCGGTGTTGCCCCACGCGCAGACGGATAAAATTCTGAAAGCGTATTTCGATACGATGCTCGATCGCGCCGACCGGTTGTATATTCCCGCGGGCGGCATGAATCAGGAACAGAAATCCGCGCTGGAAGCAAAATTCCGCAACATTCTTTCCATGCCGTATTCCACGGCGGAAGAGCTCGGCGCCATCGACGCGGCGGTGAAAGATATTGCGAAAACGTCGTCTTTGCGGAAACTCGCAAGCGGGTACGCGCAGGCTCGTCTGAGCGAGTCCCTTTCCGAACTTTCCTCGCTGCTGGAAAGAAAACAGGCGATGCTCGAAGCGAAGAATCCTTCGCCCGATCCGGTTCCCGATCCCGTCGACCCCGGCAAGGACGAAGATAACGCCGACGGAAAAAAGAAGGGCTGCAAATCTTCTTTCGGCGCGGGCGCGGCGATGATCACGCTTGCGGCGGCGGGCGTAACGGTATGCCTGCGCGGGAAAAAGCGCGGCGAATAAGTCCGACGGATAAGAGAAAAAAATAAGCGGCGAAAAACGTCGCGTGAAATAATGGAGGAATATTTATGAGACACAAAAAACTGCTGTTTACGGCACTGGCATTCGCACTTACGTTGTGCACGGCAACGGGCGTTGCGGCTTGCGGAAACGACAAGCCGGATAACGACGCTCCGAACCCCGGAGAACAGACGTTTACAAAACCGAAAATCACGATTGCAAGCGGTATGGAAACGTTGGAAATCACGCAGGGCACGCCCGAAGACGAAATCAATCTTCTGGTGGGCATCACGGTAACCGACGATTACGATTCCGATCTGAAAGCCACGATTGCCGACGACGGCGGATTCGACGTGAATACCGTCGGCACGTACACCGTAAAATATAAGGCGACGAATTCCAAAGGCGAAACAACGGAAATCACCCGTACGGTGAAAGTGGTGAAAGCGCCTTCCGCGCTTGTGCTGAAAGCGGAAAAAGCCATCGATTCCAAATGGACGGACGGCGCGATCATGAAATTCTCGCACGATTTGTTCTATACGCTTACCGCGGACGAAACGTACGAAGATTATAAAAACGGCGTATTTTACAACGCATCCGAAAGCAGCATCGTACTCAGCATTGCGGGCGGCGGAGGTGAAGCCGCGATTCTTACGAAAAACGGCATGGTCATCGAAGGCAGAGACGGTGCCAACGGCGCTCTGATGAATATCGATCATCCTCAGCGCATGGGCTCCACGGCAAAGAGTTTCGTATACGACGACGTGGAATATTCCGTAGCGAACGATACGTACAAATACATGACGATTCCCGCGGGCGGCTTTGCCGTAGTGGTTACGACGGGCATGATGGGGCAGGGCTTCAATTACGACGGACGTTCGTTCATCAATAAAAACGTGATTTATCAGTACGGTACGTCCGTCCAGCTGTACTGGGAAGACGAGCCGGAAACCATTTTAACGCCGTACGTCGATAAGGCGCCCATCGTGAGAAATTGCCCCGTGCTTACGGTGGCTCTCGGCACCACGGAAGCCGATATGCGCGCGCTTGTGGTCAGCGGCATTTCCGTTTCCGACGATAACGGTACGTTCGATGTTTCCGACGACATCACGAATCTGCAGATCAATATCGAAAATATCGGCGGTTACAACGGCGATCAGCCCGGCGAATATACCGTGGAACTGAACGTTTCCGACGCCAACGAAAATATCACGCGCTTCTCCCGTAAAGTCATCGTGGCGGATAACGTTACGAATGTATCGATCGGCTCCGCGAAAACCGGCATCGAAAATATCGTTATCAAACAGAACGTTTCCGTTTTCGATTACACCAAGGTGGATTTCGCGATTTATACGAAGGAATTTACGGGTACGGTGGCGGACAGCGCCTACGGTCAGGCGTTCGTCATCGATGACGCAACTTCGAAAATCGTAAGAATTTACGACGGCGCCAACGCGAAATACTACGATGCGGAAAATACGTCCGGCGTGGCGGGCTCTTCGCTGGAAACGCCGCTTACGCAGCAGAACTTCATCACGCTTGCGTTTGCTTCTCTCGGCGACGGCGAAACGCTGGTAATCGCACCCCGTTACGGCATGCACAACAACGCCACGTATACGTTGCTTCTGGGCAACAGAAAAATCGACGAAACGCTTTCCGTCGACGGTTATACGTTCGGTATGAAAACCGTAACCGCGGGCACGGCGAAAGCGCAGTTCAAAGTGCTTAAAAACACAACGTGGAGCAACGCGCCGGGCGTCGTGATGGTATATACGAAAGCGTATCAGGGCGAAATCAAAGCCAACGGCTACGGAATCGCCGTAGTGCTCGATGCCGAGGGAAAACTGATTAAAACGTACGATGCCGTCAGCGGCGCGTACATGGACGAGGCTCATTCGGCGCTGACCAATCCGATGGACGATACGATTACGGACGGACATCGTATCAAGTTCGCGCTGATGGAAGGCGGATTGACCGCTGCGAACTACGTAACGTATGCGTTTACGCACCTTGCCGAGGGCGAAACACTGGTAGCGTTCCCCAACGACGGCAACAACGCGGCGGATTCCGCAAGAACGTTTGCCAACGGCAATCTCCGCGCCGGCTTCGGCACGAAAGTCGTTTCTTTCGGTGTGGCGACAATCAACGAAAACAACGTAACCATCGGCAACGATTCCGCAACGCTTGCGGTGAACGTGAACGCCGTCTGGACGAACGCCGCAGGGTATGTAAACGTTTATTCCAAAAACTACACGGGCACGGTGAACGGCAACGGCTACGGGTATGCGTTTGTCGTCAATGCCGCAACGGGTAAAATTACGAAGATTTACGATGCGGCGAACGGCTATTATATGGACGAAACGCACAGCGCGCTGAGCGGAGATACCAACGTGCGGCAGAAATTCGCCGATTACAATACGGAAAAGAATTTTACGGGCGAAGATGCCGTAAGCAACGCTAATTATGCGGCGCATGCGTTTGCGAATCTTGACGAAGGCGAAATTCTCGTGGCGTTTCCTAACGTCAATAAAGGCGAAGCGGATACGGCAAGAACGTTTGCCAACAAGCACAGAAACATCGGCGCGAAGATAGCGTTCTTCGGCATCGATCTCGCAAGCATCTGAACGTAACGAAAATTGAATCGTAGCGCACAGAAACGGTTTCCCGTCGTC
>DLQW01000094.1:0-213 GCA_002474405.1 Christensenella sp. UBA7597
CGAATAGCGAAACGAAGACCTTCTTCCATAGCAACCGGCTTAATAAGAACAACTTTCATGTTGATGTTATCGCCGGGCATAACCATTTCAACGCCTTCGGGAAGCTCGATAGCACCCGTAACGTCCGTCGTTCTGATGAAGAACTGCGGTCTGTAATGGTTGAAGAATGCGGTATGACGGCCGCCTTCGTCTTTCGTAAGAACGTAAACCTGC
>DLQW01000094.1:260-857 GCA_002474405.1 Christensenella sp. UBA7597
TTCCGTACCGGTTTTCACGGTGCCGGGCTTCGCAACAACCTGACCCTTTTCGATGTCGGTTCTGTTGATACCGCGGAGCAGAGCGCCTACGTTATCGCCGGCCATAGCTTCGTCCAGCTGCTTGTGGAACATTTCCAGACCGGTAATAACGGTAGGAACGGGCTTGTCGATCAAGCCTACGATTTCGGCAGGATCGCCAACCTTCGCAATACCTCTTTCTACACGACCGGTAGCAACGGTACCACGACCGGAAATCGTGAATACGTCTTCCACGGGAAGAAGGAAGGGTTTCGCGTCGTCGCGGGGAGGAGTAGGAATATACTCGTCAACCGCATTCATAAGTTCGATGATGCACTGGCATTCGGGAGCCGCAAGGATTTCCGCGGGAGAAGCGTCGGAAGAAGCTTTCTCCAAAGCCTTCAGAGCGGAACCGCGGATAACGGGAACATCGTCGCCGGGGAAGCCGTAGGAAGAAAGAAGGTCTCTTACGTCCATTTCAACAAGGTCAAGAAGTTCCGCGTCATCAACAAGGTCGGTCTTGTTCATGAACACTACGATATAAGGAACGCCTACCTGACGGGCAAGCAGAATGTGCTC
>DLQW01000094.1:924-4680 GCA_002474405.1 Christensenella sp. UBA7597
GTCCATCTGAGCAGCGCCGGTAATCATGTTTTTAACGTAGTCGGCGTGTCCCGGGCAGTCAACGTGCGCATAGTGACGCTTGTCCGTCTGATATTCAACGTGCGCGGTGTTGATTGTGATACCACGCGCTCTTTCTTCGGGAGCCTTATCGATTTCGTCGTATCTCATCTTTTCCGCACCGCCGCGAGCAGCCATCACCATCGTGATAGCAGCCGTCAGAGTGGTCTTGCCGTGGTCAACGTGGCCGATGGTACCGATGTTAACGTGGGGTTTGCTTCTGTCGAATTTAGCCTTAGCCATAATTAAAATCCTCCGATTTTATTTATAAATTTTTATATTGCTTTTTTCCTGTTTTCGCCGGGCAGGAAGCCCGCTTCCGTTTTTTTCTGCGCCCTTTACGCCGCCGGAAAACCGCCGATTATTGTAAAAAACGTGCTTTGCGGAACGAAAAACCGCTTTTTTCCGATACGCGATACAGCCGCACTGCTTCGCGGATTGTATTCATTATACCTTAAAATTTTGAAATTATCAAATATTTTAAAGGCGTTTTCGAAAAATTTTTTAAAATTCCTCTTGATTTTCACCCGATCGGCGGTTTTTTATACCTTTTCCGCCGAATCGGGAAAAATTCATCTTATTTCAGACGTTTCAAAAAACTCCGGCAATCGGGCGGAAATCAGTCTTTCTTGCCGCGTTTTTCGATGATGTCTTTCGCGATGTTCTGAGGCACTTCGCTGTAATGATCGAACTGCATCGTGAACTGTCCGCGACCCTGCGTTCTGGAACGCAGCTCGGTGGCGTAACCGAACATTTCGGAAAGGGGAACTTCCGCGTCGATGATCTTCGCGCCGTTTCTGTCGTCGGTGCCGAGGATGGTGCCGCGACGACCGCTGATGTTGCCCATCAGGTCGCCGAAGTAATCTTCGGGGGTGATGATCTGCACTTTCATGATCGGTTCGAGAAGCACGGGATGCGCCTTTTCTACGCCGTTCTTGAACGCCATGGAACCGGCAATCTTGAACGCCATTTCGGAGGAGTCCACTTCGTGATACGAACCGTCGTACACGATAACCTTGAAGTCCACCATTTCGTAACCGGCAAGGAAGCCGTTCTTCGCCGCTTCCTGAATACCCTTGTCGATGGCGGGGATATATTCCTTGGGAATCGAACCGCCCACGGTAGCGTCCTCAAACGCATAGCCCGCGCCGGGTTCCTGAGGAATCAGGTGAATCTTACAATGACCGTACTGACCTTTACCGCCGGACTGACGCTTGTACATACCTTCCGCGTCCACCGCGTTTCTGAACGTTTCGCGGTAAGCAACCTGCGGCGCGCCCACGTTTGCTTCCACTTTGAATTCGCGAAGCAGACGGTCTACGATGATGTCGAGGTGCAACTCGCCCATACCGGCGATAATCGTCTGTCCCGTTTCCTGATCGGTGTACGTCTTGAACGTAGGATCTTCTTCGGCAAGCTTGATAAGCGCCATCGTCATCTTTTCCTGACCGGCTTTCGTCTTGGGTTCCAGCGACAGCTGGATAACCGGTTCGGGGAATACCATTTTTTCAAGAATAATCGGGTGCTTTTCGTCGCACAGCGTATCGCCCGTCGTGGTGTATTTCAAGCCCACGATCGCGCAGATATCGCCCGAATAAATCTCGGAAATATCTTTTCTTTCGTTAGCGTGCATCTGAACGAGACGGCCTACGCGTTCCTTCTTCTCCTTCGTGGAGTTGTACACGTAAGAACCCGCTTCCAGAACGCCCGAATAAGCGCGGAAGTACGCCAGCGAACCCACGAAAGGATCGGTAGCGATCTTGAACGCAAGTCCCGCAAACGGTTCGTCGTCGGAAGTCTTTCTCTCTTCCTCTTCGCCCGTGTCGGGGTTCGTGCCCTTCACGTGATCGACGTCAAGCGGGCTGGGCAGGAAATGAATCACCGCGTCAAGCAGGAACTGCACGCCCTTGTTCTTGTACGAAGAACCGCAGAGCATCGGGATGGATTCCATTCTCAGGCAGCGCAGACGCAGACCTTTGATGATGTCCTCTTCCGAAAGATCGCCGTCCTCGAAATATTTTTCCATCAGCTCGTCGCTGCCGGAAGCCGCTTCTTCCAGAAGCTTCGCGCGGTATTCGTCGGCAAGCGCCTGCATGTCCGCGGGAATCGGCTCCTTTCTGAAATCCTTTCCGAGGTCGTCGTAGTAAATTTCCGCTTCCATACGGATAAGGTCGATAATACCGCGGAAATCCGCTTCTTTACCGATGGGCAGTTCGATGGGAACGGGGTTGGCGCCGAGGCGCTCTTTAATCATTCTTTCCACACGGAAGAAATCCGCGCCGTTGATGTCCATCTTGTTCACGTACGCGATACGGGGAACCTTGTAGGTATCCGCCTGACGCCATACGGTTTCGGACTGCGGCTCAACGCCGCCCTTCGCGCAGAACGTAGCCACCGCGCCGTCGAGAACGCGGAGCGAACGCTCCACTTCCACCGTGAAGTCCACGTGGCCCGGCGTATCGATGATGTTGAAACGATGACCTTTCCAGATACAGGTGGTAGCGGCGGAAGTAATCGTAATGCCGCGCTCCTGCTCCTGCACCATCCAGTCCATCGTGGCGGCGCCTTCGTGCACTTCGCCGATTTTGTGCGTTTTACCCGTATAGAACAGGATACGCTCGGTGGTCGTCGTCTTTCCGGCGTCGATGTGCGCCATAATACCGAAGTTTCTGGTGTGTTGTAAATCGTATTCTCTGGGCATAATCTACTCCTCTCAGAATCTGAAATGCGCGAACGCTTTGTTTGCTTCCGCCATTCTGTGAGTATCTTCCTTCTTCTTGACGGTGCCGCCCGCGTTGTTGTACGCGTCCATCAGCTCTGCCGCAAGTTTGTTTGCCATCTCTCTTTCGCTTCTCTTTCTGGTGTTGATAACAAGCCAGCGGATCGCAAGCGTCTGACGGCGTTCCGGGCGGATTTCAACGGGCACCTGATAGTTAGCGCCGCCTACACGGCGAGCCTTAACCTCCACAACGGGCATGATGTTTTCCATCGCCTGCTTGAATACGTCCATCGGGTCCTGATTGAGTTTCTCCCCCGCGATTTTAAAGGCGTCGTAAACGATCGTCTGCGCCGTGCCTTTTTTACCGTCGAGCATAATCTGATTGATGAGTTTCGTAACGACTTTGCTTCCGTACATAGGATCGGGCAAAACGTCTCTCTTGGGAACATTACCTCTTCTGGGCATGATATAAATCCTCCTTTAATAATATTAAGTGTAAGGGTACTACCCTTAGTACAACTATCGCACGCTGCGTTCTTTCTCCGCCGCAAAAGCGCCGAAGCCCGAACGAGGGCGAACCTTCCGCGTATTTTCCGCCGCGTTATTATTGCCTCCCCGCGCGTTTCCGCCGTGTTTACGTCTGCCGTATTTACAGCGTTTCTTCGCGCCCGTTCCGCGCGCCGTATACATTATAATAACGCACGGTGCGCCCGAACCGTCGGGGACAATGTTTTTCACGCGGATTTCCGCGTACTGTCTACTTTATTTCGGGCAGTCTTTCGAAAGCATATTCCGAATTACAAGTAGCTTTTGTTACTCTTTGTTTTTCTTCGCGAGTATTTTAAACGATAAAGCTTAAAAACGAATTACTTCTTAGCGCGTTTTGCGCCGTACTTGGAGCGGGACTGTCCGCGTTTCGCAACGCCGGCGGTATCGAGGGCTCCGCGGATGATGTGGTAACGCACACCGGGCAGGTCCTT
>DLQW01000094.1:4742-5491 GCA_002474405.1 Christensenella sp. UBA7597
GCTGTGCTCCTGCAGGTTGTGCCCTTCGCCGGGAATGTAAACCGTACCTTCCTGCTTGTTGGTAAGACGCACACGTGCGATCTTTCTCAAAGCGGAGTTAGGCTTCTTGGGGGAAGTCGTGGTTACGGACAAACATACGCCGCGTTTCTGGGGGCAGTTATCGAGAATAGGACTCTTCGATTTGAAAGTGATTTTCTCTCTGCCCTTTTTGATGAGCTGATTGATAGTAGGCATAAGTTTAACCTCCTTGTAAAATATAGAATATCTTTCGAAAAATTGCCCTTACGCAATTAAAGAAAGCGAAGATGAAAAGCGGTTTTTTCCGGATTCCGCATAAAAAAATAGGAAAACAAACCGCAAAAATCGGCGTAAAGGGCATAGAAATGCCTTTTGCGCACAATCACAAAGAGAATTTTAGCAAAAAAAACGGCGTTTGTCAACTGTTTTCGCGCCGTTTTACAGGAATTTGCAGGAATTTAAATATTTCGGGAAAAAATATAGCCTTCCCTTTGTCAAGACTTCCCCTTATCAGGGCTTCCCCTTGGGGGAGGGGGCGGGCATCGCTCGTTTCGTAACGGACTGCTGCATATCGTTTGAAATTTCAAATAAATGCCTTTGATATAGCCTTCCCCTTGGGGGGGAAGGTAGCGCCGAACGGCGACGAATGAGGGGCGTAGCTTGTTTTTATGAAAAAGCCTTCCCAAAAGGAAGGCTTTTTCAATGTTTTCAGGTGAATTATACTATTAAGT
>DLQW01000049.1 GCA_002474405.1 Christensenella sp. UBA7597
GATTTCTTCGCGGAAATGTTCGGAAAGGTAGGAAAGAAGCATACGGATGAGCTGCGTTTCGTCCTTTTCTTTATCGGGCACCATCCGCATGCGGCTTTCGATGAGGGAAAGCGCCAGTTCGGTGGCGGCGCCGCGCACCCCCGCGGGGTTTTCGCTGCCCATCCATTGATCGGCGATTTGCAGAAGCTCGCGGCAGAGCGCGGGGTCGTGCAGAAGCGGGGAAGAGGGGCGGTAGCCGTTGTTGCGTTCGTTGAACGAAGAGGTGTAGCGGGCGGGAACGATTAAAACGCAGTCGTCCTGTTCGCCGCAGGCGGAAGCGCCGTAGGAGTGCAGATCGTAGCTGGAACAGAAAAACAGATCGCCGTTTTGCACCGCATACGGTACGCCGTTGTGCACCACGGAGTGCTCGCCCTTGTTTACGATAAAAATTTCGAGGCTGCGGTGAAAGTGCGGCGGATAAGAGTAATGACTGTTGCGCGAAATGCTGAAATTTTCGTCGTCGTCGCGGTATTCTTCGTAAAAGCCCTGCATCGGTTCGTTTCTTCCTGAAAAATTTTTCGGGGAAATTATATCATAAAATGAGAATAAATTCAACTGTTTTTGAGAAGAAATTTTTAAAAACGTGTGCTATAATGGTATCGTAAAGCGGTTTGTACGAAAAATCAGGTTGATTTTTAAAAATCGAAAAGACAAAAAATAATAGGAGAAAAAGATGAAAAAATACGATTTGAAAAAGCTTACGCTTGAAGAGAAATGCTCGCTTTTAATCGGCGCGAACGCCTGGCAGACGAACGACGCGAACGGGAAAGTGAAAGCCGTGTGGGTTTCGGACGGACCTTCCGGGCTGCGCATGCACAACCCGAAAAACACGGACGAAACGTTTACAGCCACAGCGCTGCCTACCTGCCACGTTCTGGCAAACACATGGAATTTAAAGCTGGCGTACGAATACGGCGCGACGATTGCGGACGAGTGCATTTACCGCGGCGCCGACGTGATTTTGGCTCCGGGCGTGAATATCAAACGTTCGCCTCTTTGCGGCAGAAATTTCGAATATTTTTCCGAGGATCCGTATCTTGCCGGCTGCTTTGCCGTGCAGTACGTGAAAGGCGTGCAGGATAAAGGCGTGGGCACTTCGGTGAAGCATTTCTGCGCGAACAACCGCGAATACGACAGATGCAACCAGTCGAGCGACGTGGACGAACGCGCTCTGCATGAAATTTATCTGAAACCGTTTGAAATGGCGATGGAGGCGAAGCCCTGGACGGTGATGTGTTCGTACAATCCAGTGAACGGCGTGTACGCTTCCGAAAACAAGAAGCTTCTGAAAGACGTGCTGCGCGGGCAGTTCGGATTCGACGGGCTGATTATGTCCGACTGGGGCGCGGTGCACAGCTCGGTGAGAACGGTGGAGGCGACGCTGGATTTGTGCATGCCGTACGGGAAGGGGTATGCGGAAGAGCTGGCGGAAGCGGTGAAGAGCGGCAGGCTGACGGAAGCGCAGATTGACGAGCGTGCGGAGAAAGTGCTGGAACTTGCGGAAAAGTGCGAGGACGCGGCGCCGCTGAAAAAGATAACTTCCACGGAAGAAAGCCGGCACGAAACGGCGGTGAAAATCGCAAAAGAGGGCATCGTGCTTCTGAAGAACGAGGACGGCGTTCTGCCTTTGAAAGGCGAGTACGGAAAGTGCGGCAAAAAGCAGAAAATTTTCGTATACGGTTCGTATTCGGAAGCTCCCGCGATTTCCGGCGGCGGTTCGGGCAAAGTGCGCACGGCGTTTGAGCAAGTTCCGCTGCACGAACTGATCGGCAAAAAGACGGGCGCGGAGATGACGTACAGACCCAACTGGAAGTTCGGGCGGGATATGCGCGACGGGCTTTTGCAGGCGTACGACGCGGACGTAACGATTCTGCCCGTAGGACACGGCGACGAAACGGAATGCGAGGGCGAGGACCGTTTTTCGATTCGGCTTTCGGAATCGCTGGAGGACCGCATTTTAAAGGTAGCGGCGCGTGCGAAAAAGACGGTGGTGATTGTATATGCGGGCAGCGCCGTGGATATGAGCCGCTGGATAGACGCGGTGGACGCCGTGGTGTTTGCGGGATTTGCGGGCGAGGGCGTGAACGAGGCGCTTGCCGCGCTGCTTTGCGGCGAGGAAAATTTCAGCGGCAAACTGACGGAAACCTTCCCTTTGACGCTGGAAGATACGTACAAGGGCGGCGATACGTTCGACGGCGAGGCGGATTTGTACGACGACGGCATTTATGTGGGATATCGCTATTACGACCACGAGAAAAAGGAAGTGTTGTTCCCGTTCGGGTACGGGCTTTCGTATGCGAAATTCGAATATTCGAATCTGAAAATCGAAAAGAAGGGAGATACGGATTACGAACTTTCGTACGATATTACCAACGTTTCCGACGTGGCGGGCAAAGAGGTTTCCGAAGTTTACGTGAAAGACGTATCGGCGATGGTACACCGCGCGGATAAGGAACTGAAAGCGTTTTCGAAAGACCTGATTCAGCCGCACGAAACAAAGACGGTGCGCGTGGCGCTGGATTTTTCGAGCTTTGCTTATTACAGCACGGCGCTGGATAAATGGCATTTGGAAAACGGTTGGTTCGAAGTGTATGTGGGCGGTTCTTCGCGGAATCTGCCGCTGCAGGGGAAAATAAACGTGGAACTTCCGGAAGATACGCAGTATTCCACGACGTCGAAAATCTGTTGGTAATGCAATCTGCGCTTGGCGTAGGATAAAAGCGTAAATAAAAAATGCGGGGCGGCTTTTCCGAAAAATCGGGGAAGCCGCTTTTATCGCGCGGGAAGGGGTTGACTTTTTTTTGCGGATATGATAAAATAACGTTGATTCGGGCGATAAGAAAAAACGGAAAACGCGGAGGCGGTGTATTTTGAACAAAAAGACGAAAAACGGAGAAAAAGCCGCCGCGGCGGAAACGCAGACGCAGGGCGGAGCGGCGGAGGAAAAGAAGGAAAAAAGCGCCGTACGGCAGCTGCTGGATTCCGTGGACTGGCGCAACGCGAACACGTATTTCGCTCTGGCGAAAATTCTTTTGTTTGTGTTCATGCTGGTGATAGAATCGTTTATTCTGATTCCGCAAATCGCCTATGCGAAACGGAACAATCAGTATGCGGGGCTTGTGCTGGTGAGCGCGGCGGTGCTGGTGCTGACGACGGCGGAAATCGTGCGGCTTTGCGGTTTGAAAACTTTTAAGGCGAAACTGTGGTGCTACGTGCCCGAATTTCTTGCCGCGTTTATGCTTACCGCGGTAACGGGCAGTCGGTTTTTATCCACGCTGTATATGATTATTCTTACCGATTATTATCTGAGCGCCGAAAAAATGGCGGCTTCGATTCTGGGGTGCCTCGTTTCGCTGGTGGTGTATGTGGCTACGTTCTGGGCGTCGGGGCTGATTCGCGGCGACGGCACGGGGGCGTGGCTGTTGGCGCAATCGTTCAACGATCTGGTGATTTTAATCGTGCATTTCATTGCCGTTACGTTCGGGGTGCGGTTTTACAGGCAGTCCGCGCGGCTTTCGGAAACGCTCAGACGACTGGACGAAAGCAACGAGCGGCTGGAAAAAGCGTACGAAAATCTGGCGGAAGTTACCGCTCTGGAAGAACGGCAGCGGATAGCGAAAGACATTCACGATACGGCGGGACATTCGATCACCACGGTGATTATGCAGACGGAAGCGGCGAAGCTGACGATTGAAAAGGATACGGCGGCGGCAAAACGGAGCATTGTGGCGGCGAACCTGCAGGCGAAGCACGCGCTGGAAGAACTGCGGGAAAGCGTGCATCTGCTTTCGGGCGCGAAAGAAAATTCAAC
>DLQW01000078.1:0-4157 GCA_002474405.1 Christensenella sp. UBA7597
TAATTTTTGCCGTTGACTTTCGTTTTTCTCTGTGCTACCACCAACCAACCGAAAAGGCAAAAATATTTTTCGGAGAAAAAGAAAAATTATCATTGAAAAGCGTTGAGAAGAAAATTCACCAAAATTTCACAATTATTTTTAATAAAAGAACGAGATACCTTCGATTTGAAAGTATCTCGTAAATTCTGAAAGATGAAAATTCGGGCAAAAAAGCCTGAAATATCATTTAAATGTATGAAAAAACTATCCGAACCTCTTGATTTCCGTCAAAAAAGTTCGGATAGTCCCACTTTGGTGGAGCTAAGGGGAGTCGAACCCCTGACCTTTTGAATGCCATTCAAACGCGCTACCAACTGCGCTATAACCCCGAATTGCTTTTATATAATAACATAATTATTCGTTTGTTGTCAAGCGTTTTTGCAAGGAGAATATTTATTTTTGCGTGAAAAATCCGGAGACTGGCGGAAAAGTCCGTTGGTCTCCGGATGCTTGTTTTTTCGGGTATGTAATTATGCTACTTTTTGTATTCGCGCATTAAGGCTTCGAATGCGGGCAAAGAATTTTTTACGCGGGAATGGGGCACGCAATAGGAAATTCTTACGTAGCCGGGATAATAAAAATCGTCGCTGGGCACCAGAATCAGTTCGTGCTTTTTCGCTTGTTCGCAAAATTTTGCCGCGTCTGGTTCGAGGGCTTTCATAAACAGATAAAACGCGCCTTCCGGGCGGCAGCATTCGTACCCGTAAGAAGTCAGGGAGCTATATAACAAATCCCGGTTGTTTTCGTAAAAGCTCATATCGGAAGCCGTGCCGAGACAATTTGCTATCGTGTATTGAAGAAGCGACGGCGCGCAGACGTAGCCGTGCTGCCTGCCGGCGCCGCATACAGCGTCGAAAATATCCCGCGCGTGTTCGGCTTCGGGCGATATGCTTACATACCCGATGCGTTCGCCCGGAAGCGTGAGAGATTTGCTGAACGAATAGCAGACAATCGTATTTTTGTAATAAAGCGGGGCATAGGGCACCGAAACGCCGGCAAAAACGATTTCGCGATAAGGTTCGTCCGCGAGAAGGTATACGGGCGCGCCGTATTTTTCTTCGTGAGCGGAAAGCAATTCGCTTAATTTTTCAAGCTCTTTTCCGGAAATTACTTTGCCTGTTGGGTTGTTCGGCGAATTGATAATCACCACTTTCGTTTTGGGTGTCAGCGCGCGGGAAAGCGCTTCGAAATCAATCGAAAAATCGGTCGCTTTGCATTTCACGCTGACCATTTTTCCGCCTGCGCCTTCGATAAATACTTTGTATTCGGGAAAAAACGGCGCGAATACGATCGCCTCGTCGCCGTCGTTGAGCAGCGCGGAAAGGGTTACGGCAAGCCCTGCCGAAGCGCCGCAGGTAACGTAAATCAAATCTTTGGAAGCGGGCGCGTGAAAAGTATTTTGAATATAGTCCGCGATTTTTTCTCTGACGCCCGGTGCTCCTTGCGCCGAAGTATAGGCGTGCAGACGTTCGGGCGGGGTGTTTTTCAGAAGTGCAAGCATTTCTTCGGTAATCGCGGCGGGGGTAGGCGCGCTGGGATTTCCGATTGAAAAATCGAAAACGTTTTCTTCGCCGATTTCCGCGCGGCGCTTGTTTGCGTATTCGAACAGCTCGCGGATCACGGATCTGTGCGCGCCGAGACGTTTCATTTTTTCGTTGACATAATTTTCCATAAAAAACCTCCTGTAAATCAAATGCGACGATGCGCATGGATATTCTTAAAAATGTGTTGCTTCTGAGCCGATTTTCATGAATTCGTTTTTAAAAAACGCAAATGTTTTCATGCGTTTGTTTTACGGCAGCAGTTCCGCGATTTCGTAAATCAGCCGTTCCGATTTTTCCCAGCCGAGACAGGGATCCGTGATCGATTTTCCGTAAACGCTTTCCGTGATTTTCTGACAGCCGTCCTGCAAATAGCTTTCAATCATCACGCCTTTTACAAGCCTTGCCACGCCCGCGTTGTGCTTCATGCTGTGCAGAATTTCTTTCGCGATGCGCGGCTGTTCTTCGTAACGCTTTCCCGAATTCGAATGGTTGGCGTCTACGATAACGGCGGGGTTCCGAAGTCCGCTGTTTTCGTATAATTCGCTTAGTCCCGCAAGATCTTCGTAATGATAGTTTGGCAGGTTTGTGCCGAAGCGGTTGACCGAACCGCGCAGAATCGCGTGTGCAAGCGGGTTGCCCGTACTTTGTACTTCAAAGCCGCCGTAACTGAAATCGTGCGGGTTCTGCGCCGCCGTAACGGCGTTTAACATTACCGATAAATCTCCGCTCGTCGGGTTTTTGAAGCCGACGGGCACGTCGAGTCCGCTGGCGGTTAAACGGTGCTGTTGATTTTCCACCGAGCGCGCTCCCACCGCCACGTACGATAAAATATCGGCGAGATAACGATGATTTTCGGGGTAAAGCATTTCGTCCGCGCCCGAAAATCCCGTTTCTTCCAGACATCTGATATGCAAACGTCGTATAGAAATAAGTCCGCGGAACATATCCGGCGCGCGGTGCGGATCGCTCTGATGCAGCATGCCTTTATAGCCCGCGCCCGTCGTTCTCGGCTTGTTAGTGTAAATCCGCGGCACAAGAATCAGTTTATCTCTTACTTTTTCCTGCACGGCGCGGAGGCGGGTTGCGTATTCGAGTACCGCGTCCTCGCGGTCGGCGGAACACGGACCGATAATCAGCAGAAACTTGTTGTTTTTTCCTTCGAGTACGCCGCGGATTTCCTCGTCGTTCGCGTTTTTACGCGAAGCGAGCTCCGCCGAAAGGGGATACATTTTTATCACGTCTTGCGGGGCGGGAAGTCGTCGTTTGAAAAGCATATTCATGGTTCGTGTTTCTCCTTGTCTTCATCCTGTTCCGTTTTATCGAACAGCGCGCGCCGCGCCGACGAAAGCCTCATTGCGTTTTTCAAGCCCGTTTCGTCGTCTGTTTCGATAAAACGCGCGATTTCGGAAAATTTTTCCGAAAACAGTTTCATCTGCGCCAGAAGCTCGTCTTTATTTTCGAAAAACAGTTCGCTCCAGAGCGTTTCGTTGATTTTTGCGATACGCGTTAAATCACGGAAGGAATCTCCCGTATAATCCGCAAGGTCCGCGGGATCTTTGCATGCCATCAATGCCATGGCGAGGCAATGGGTAAGCTGCGAAACAAAGCCGATCATTTCATCGTGTTTTTCGGGCGATAACAGCGATATCCGCCTTGCCCCGATAGCGTTGCCGAGCGCGGCGCACGTTTCAATCGCCTTTTCCGTATTTTTCGCCGTGGGGGTAACGATATAATTTCCGCCTTCGAAAATACGTCGGTCGGCATGGCGGACGCCGCTTTCTTCTTTGCCTCGCATCGGATGCGCGCCGATAAATTCAAGGTCGGGGCGCAGCATGTTCTGTATCGCGTATACCGTGGCGCGTTTTACGCCACTAACGTCGGTAAGCAGCGTGCCTTCGGCAATAAATTTCTGATTTTCCCGTATCCAGCCGAGCATGGCGGTTGGGTAAAGGGCGAACACGATTAAATGATACTTTTTTATAAAATCTTCGTCCGCAAAAGTTCTTCCGTCCCGTATCCAGCCGCGTTGCTTCGCATAAGATAACGCGGTTTCGTCGGTATCGACGGCGCCCGTTTTGTAGCCGCCGGCACTTAAAGCGTCGGCGTAGCTTCCGCCGATCATGCCCAGCCCGACGATTAAAATTTTTGTGTTTTTTGTTAAAAAGGCTTCGTTCGGATTTTTCATGGCGCGCTCCTTTTTACTCGTAAAGGCGAAGAGAAACGCCGAGGGAAGAGAGAACGGAGAAAAAATCGGGATAGCTTTTCCGTACGGCTTCCGCGCCGGAAATCGTTCCGCCTGTTATGGTGCATAACAGCGAAAGCGCCATTGCAATCCGGTGGTCGCCGTGCGAGAAGAGAACGGATTCGGGGGCATGCAAGCCGCAAGGCGGGGGAAGAACGGTTACATTGTTTTCCTCCACGGTTACAACCGCGCCGAACTTTGCCAGTTCTTCGCGCATGGCTTCCGCGCGGTCGCTTTCCTTGATTTTTAACCGGCGCGTGCCCGAAAAACGCGCGCCGTGTTTTGCCGCGGCTACGGCAAAGAGTACGGGCGCCAGATCTGGACAATTTTTT
>DLQW01000078.1:4204-5629 GCA_002474405.1 Christensenella sp. UBA7597
TCGGTAAAGCCCGCCGAAAGTTGTTTAAAAAGCGCATCGCAGATTTTATCGCCCTGCAAACTGTTTTTGTTCAGCCCGGTTACGATTACGTTGCCGCCGAGCGTATTGAGCGCTTTTAAAAACGCGGCGTTGGATTCGTCGCCTTCCGTGCGGAAATTTCCCGAAGAAAAATGCTGATTTCCCGCGATAAACCAAGTATTATCCGCAGTTTTTTCAATGTGAACGCCGAATTTTTTAAGAACGTCCGTCGTAACGGCGATATAACTTTCGCTTTCCGTGGGAGGGAGAATTTCCAGTTCGCTGTTTTCCCGCAAAAGGGGCAGGGAGAATAAAAGTCCCGTGGCGAACTGACTGCTGACGTTGCCGCGAATCGTATATTTTCCGGGGAGAATCGTTCCCGAAACGGTAATCGCGCCGTTGCCGTTTTCAATGCTTTTTGTAAAAGAGGCTGCGTTTTCAAGCGCCTCTTCGTATACGCCGATTCCGCGTTCCGCAAGCCGAGGGGAACAGCGAAAAATCGCCTTGCCCGAAGCGGCGGCATCCGCGCGGGAATTTTCGGAAAGCGCGCATAAAACGAGGGGAAGGAAAAAACGCAGTGTGCTGCCGCTTTCGCGACAGAAAAATTCGCCGCCGAGCCGAAGTTTTCCGCCGGTACCGCATATGCGGACGGTTTGCGGAAGAGGCGTTTCCGTACAGGATACGGTTGCACCGAGCGTTTGCGCACAGTCGATCGTGGCGCGGATATCGTCGGATAAACAAACGTTTTCAATCGTGCTTGTTCCGCGGGAAAGCGCCGCGCCGATCAGCAACCGGTGCGCATAGCTTTTCGACGGCGGTGCCGATACGGTGCCGTTCGCCGTGCTTTTTCCGATAACAACGTTCATAAATTCAGCCTCGTGTTTTTGCCGTTTCAATCAGAACATCCAACGCTTCCGTATAGCCCGCAAGTCCTTTCCCTGCGATGGTTGTAACGCATACGGGGCGGATGTAGCTGACTTTCCTGAAATCTTCGCGGGCGGTTATATCCGAAATATGCACTTCCGCGGCGGGAATATTTACGGCTTTCAGGGCGTCCGCCAGCGCTATGCTTGTGTCCGTGTAGCCGCCGGGGTTGAGGACGATTCCGTCGTAACGTTTGAAATATGCGCGCTGAATTTCGTCGATCAGGGTACCTTCGTGGTTACTCTGGCGGAAAATCACCTTGATTTTATGGCTTTTGGCATAGTCTTTCAGTGTTTTTATCAGCTGTTTGTACGTGGTATTGCCGTATATTTCGGGTTCGCGTATTCCAAGCAGATTCAGATTCGCTCCGTTGAGCACCAAAAATTTTTTCATAGCGTTCGCCTCGTCGGGTGTTATAATAAGTTTAAAATGTGTTCCGCGGCGGTTTCCGCTTTGCCGTTGTTTGCTATGCGTTCGTCTGCG
>DLQW01000078.1:5654-7626 GCA_002474405.1 Christensenella sp. UBA7597
GTTCGTCTGCGGCGGAAAGATAGAGAGGCAGACGTTTTTCGTACATTGCCGCAAGTGCCGCGTAAGAGGAAGAAAGAGGGCGATCGGCGCCGACGGAAAGTTCTGAAAGCGGTCTGTCAAGGAAAAACAGTTTGCCGTTTTTCTTTAAAAGCCGTACGTTTTCCGCGTTCAGAACGGTTCCGCCGCCCGTGGCGATGATACAGCCAGTCTTTCCCGAAAGGTCGCGCACCGTTTTATCTTCTGCCGTACGAAACGCTTTTTCGCCGCCCTGCAGAAAAAATTCACGGACGGGTTTTCCTTCGCGCTTTTCCGTAAGCACGTCGGTATCGTACAGTGTTCTGCCCGTTTTTTTTGCAAGCAGCGCGCCGACGGTGCTTTTTCCGCAGTCGGGCATGCCGATTAAAACAATATTCTGTTTCGATTGCAGCGTTTTCCGATAAACGGTTTCGCACAATTCTTCCGTTTCCGCGTCCGTAAGCGAAACGCCGCGCATGATGGCGGAAGCCTTTACCGCCTGCGCCGCCAGCATATACAGTCCGTTTGCGGCGGGTACGCCGAGAAGGTGCGCTTTTTCCGTAAAGTCGGTGCGCAAAGGGTTGTATATTACGTCGATTACGCCGCAAAGACGGGGAAACAGCGCCGGGTCGACGGGCATTTCGTTCGGGTGCGGATACATTCCCACGGGGGTTGCGTTGAGCAGAAGTTCTGCGTTTGTATGCAGCGTTGCCGCTTCTTCGTAGGTGATTGTATCCGCCGTTTTTTCCCGCGATACCGTTATGATTTCTTTTGCGCCCATATCCGAAAGCACCGCGAAAAGCGTTTTTCTTGTGCCGCCGGAGCCGAGTATCAGCGCTTTTTTGCCTTTCACCTGCACGTTTGCGCGTTCGATCAGTCGTTTCGCGCCGTAATAATCGGTGTTATAGCCGTAAAGTTTTCCGTTTCTGTTCACGATGAGATTCACCGCGCCGATTTTTTCCGCTTCGGGCGAAATTCCGCTTAAATAGGGCAATACCGCCTGTTTGTAGGGGATGGTAACGTTTACCGCCGAAAACGCCTTTTCCGTAAGAAAATCCTGCAGTTTTTCTTTCGGAATTTCGCGCAATTCGTAGGAATAGTCGCCGATGAGCGCGTGGATTTCCGCGGAAAAACTATGCGTTAATTTTTCGCCGATCAAGCCGTATTCCATTGCCGTACCTCCTGTAAAAGTTTGCTTGTTCAGAAGCGGAAATTTTTGTCCGCAAGCGCGTTGGTTCCGTATCGTGCCGAAATAAAATCGCACAGGACGATAGCCGTCGCGCTTTCGATGACGGGGCAGATTCTTCGCACGATGGCGGGGTCGTGCCTGCCTTTCAGCGTAAGTTCCGCGTTTTCTTCCGTGCAAAGATTTACCGTATGCTGCGGTTTTGCAACGGACGCCGTAGGTTTTACGGCGCAGGTAAATACAATCGGCATGCCGTTTGTGATGCCGCCGTTGATGCCGCCGCCGTTGTTTGTGCGGGTGAGGATTTTTTTGTTTTCCCCGACGTAAAATTCGTCATTTGCCTCGCTGCCGCGCATACGGGAAAGGGAAAAGCCGGCGCCGAATTCAATGCCTTTGACGCCGCCGAGCGAAAACATGGCGTGCGATAACATGCTTTCTACGCTGTCGAACCAAGGCTCGCCCAAGCCTGCGGGCAACCCGCAGATTGCCGTTTCGACGGTTCCGCCGATGCTGTCGTTATTTTTTGCCGCCGCGGCGATTTCGGCAAGCATTTTTTCTTGTTTGTTATCGTTCAAAACGGGGAAAGGCTTGCCTTTCGTTTTTTTGATTTCAGCCGTCGGGTCAAGGGAATATCGTTCGTCGGAGACGTTTCCGCACGATAAAATATGGCTGCCTATGATTACGCCTTTGTTTTCGAGCGCCTGCAGCAAAATGGCGCCTGCGGCGACAAGCGCCGCCGTTACCCGTCCCGAAAAATGTCCGCCGCCGCGG
>DLQW01000078.1:7668-11969 GCA_002474405.1 Christensenella sp. UBA7597
TTCGTACCCGCCGTATTTTATGCGAGCCGCATAATCCGCGTGCGAGGGGCGGGGCAGATTTCGTATCTGTTCGTAATCGCCGCTTCGTATATCTTCGTTGGGAACAATAACGGTAAGCGGGGCGCCCGTGGTAAATCCGTCCTTTACGCCGCTTAAAATGCGAAAATCGTCTTTTTCTTTCCTCGCCGTGTCGGAGGCAAGCTGCGGGCGGCGTAAAGTCAGCCGCTGCGCGATAAAGGCTTCGTCCGCGGGCAATCCCGCGGCGATTCCGTCCAGTACGGCGCCTACGGCGGCGCCGTGGCTTTCGCCGAACAGCGTGATGGTTACGTTTTGTCCGAAAGTGTTTTTCATTGTGCGGTTCCTCCGCAAAGAATTTGTTTGCTGCGTGCGGCGATTGTTTCCGCTTTTTCGCGCACGAAGCGATAGCTGCCGATTTCGTCGGTAAACGTTACGGAAATTTCGTCGCCTCCGACGGCTTTTTTATCGTGTTTTAAAAATCGCAGCATTTCCGCTTCCGAAAAATCGGCGCGTATCGGCAAATCGTACGCAATAAGCAGTTTTTCCAGCCGTGCCCGCACGGCGGGGGAGCACATCGGCAGCATGCCGAGCGCCACGCATTCGCCGTGTAAAAGTTTGCCTTTGTATTCGCTTTCCAGCGCGTGCCCCGCGGTGTGCCCGAAATTCAGTATTTTTCTCAGCCCTTTTTCGTCGGGATCGGCTTCTACCACGGCTTTTTTGATAAGGAGCGACCGAAAAACGATTTCGTCCGCGTATTCAAAAAAGCGTTCGGGATAGCCGTCGGCTGCGCGTTCTAACAGAGAAAACAGCTCTTTATCGCTTGTGGCTGCCATTTTAATGCTTTCCGCAATGCCCGCGCTCAGTTGTCTTTTCGGCAAAGTTTTTAAAACTTCGGTATCGATAACCACCTTGCAGGGGGGATAAAAGGCGCCGACGATGTTTTTGATTCCGCAGAAATCGACGGCGGTTTTTCCGCCCACGGAAGAATCTACCTGAGATAAAAACGTAGTGGGAAAGTTGTAAAACTCGATGCCGCGCATATACGTTGCCGCCGCAAAGCCGCACAAATCGCCGATGACGCCGCCGCCCGCGGCAATCGCCTTGTCTCTTCGCGTGAATTCGTGTTCCGCCATCGTTTTCAAAAGAAACGCGTAATTTTCAAGGCTTTTGCTTTGTTCTCCCTGCGGCAGCGTAATGAAAACGGGCGAATCGAAGCGGGAGGCTATCGTTTTTATATAGCCTTCCGGAACGCCGTCGTCGGTTACGATCAGCGTTTTTCCGCCGCTCGGAATTCCGGAATACGTTTCGCTTTGTTCCGACGCGCCGCGGCGTATCAGTACGTTATAGCCGCCTGTCGGCGTTTTTACATAAAGCTCCATCTGAGTTTCTCCCGAAAGCGTTTACCTGTAAGTGCCTACCAATTTGAGTTTCGCGCATACGGCAGATAATTCCTGCATCATGGCTTTTCCGTTTTCCGAATTGATGTTGCCGTCCGCTTCCACGTAAAAATAGTAGTTCCAGATAAGTTCTTTCATCGGTCGGCTGGTGAGGGTACGCATATTGAAATCGTGCGCGCCGATGATATTCAGTGCCTGCGCCAGCGCGCCCGCTTCGTTTTTTGCCGTGAAAACAAGAATAAAATGCGAGCTTTCGTCCGGTTCCGACGGCGCGGGCAGGTGCTGCGCGCGGGAGAACACGGCAAAGCGCGTGGTGTTGTTTTTATCGGCGTTGATGCCGCGGACGGCAATTTCCAGCCCGAATTTTTCGGCTGCGTTTTCCGAAGCGACGGCGGCATAGGTATCGTCGCATTCTTCGGCAACGAATTTCGCGGCAAGCGCCGTGTTGGAATAATCCAGAGTTTTATAACCGTTTTTACGGATAAAATCTCCGCATTGTTCAAGCGCCTGCGGATGCGATACCACCGTTTTTATGTTTTCCGTTCTGCCGCCTTTTCTGATAAGAAGATTGTGCGTTACGTCCGTTTCGATGACGGCGTTCACGTACAGACTTCCGGAAAAGGCAAGGTCCATCACCACGCTTACGTCGCCCGCGTAACTGTTTTCAATCGGCAGCACCGCGCAATCGTAGGTTCCGTTTTCCACAAGCCGATAAGCTTCGGCAAAATCGCCGCAGGCAAAAAGGGTGGCGAAGGGGAACGCTTTTTTTGCCGCAAGGTACCCGAACGCGCCTTCCGCGCCGCAGTACGCAACTTTCAGCCCCGTTGTTTCGCGCGATTGCAAAGCTCTGGAAACGCTCATCACGGAAGTGATGAAGTTTACGTAATATTCGCGGATTCCGGGATCGGAAATATAGGCGGAATTTCGTGCGATAACGGCTGCTTCGCGCGATTTATCCAGCACGCCGATGCCGCGCGCGTTTTTGTACGCCGCGATTTCTTTCGCCGCGTTCATGCGTTTTTCGAAAAGGAATGCCATTTCCTTGTCGATTTCGTCGATGACGGCGCGGTTTTTCGTTAAAACGTTTTCTTTTTCCATAGGTGATTCCCTTTAAAGTATGTTCTTTAAAATAAAAAAATAAACGATTTCCGCCGAACCCGGAAACCGCCTGAATTTGCTTAAAATAAAGCCGTCAATGCCGTTTCGAAACGGAAAGCAGAGAATATACGGAAAAACCGCGGTACGTAAATCGTATCGCGCGCATATCCGCAGCTGTTTTTCTTCCTGTAAACATGGTTTCTTCTCCGCCGGATTTTCGTTGGTAGTATTTAAATTATAGTGGTTTTACGCTTGTTTGTCAAGCTTTTGAACGCGCGGTGGGGGATTTTTGCGGAAATTTACCGGAATCGGCGTAAAAAAGCTCCCGTTCCGCCGGTTTTATCGGCAAAACGGGAGGCAAATCATTCGGTAAAGATTCGGTTCAAACGTTATTTCGCGCTTTCGCCGCTGATGTCGTTCCACATGCTGTTGGCGCGGTCGTTGACTTCTTTTTCGAAGTATTCCATCACCACAAGACGTTCTTTCGTGCTTGCGTCGGGGAACTGCGCGAAGAGCTGGCGGTGCAGCTGTTCTTTATCGGTGGTAATCACATATTCTTCGGCGCTGCTTGCGGAGTCGGAGAAGAAATACGTCAGATCGTACGTCGCTTTGTCCTCGTCGGCAGCATTTTCCGCGGGAGCGTATTTATCGGCGATGTATTCAAGCATCGCCTCGCCCGCCACGCAGGGGGTGTAACCGATATAATCGCAGTTTCTCACGGCGTTTTCCGATTTTGAAATAAAGTTCACGAACATCGTCGCCGCGTCTGTCTGCGCGCCTTTCATCATCACCCAGCCGTCGAACCACAGGTTGGAAGAAAATTCGGGAATTATGTAATCGTAGTAAATCTCGTTTTCTTCGGCTTCGTCCATGATGTACACCGCGTCGCCGCTCCATTGATACGATACGTCGTATTCTCCCGCGATTACCGCTTCTTTCGCATCGTCGGTTTCGAAGCGTACGCCGCCGGTTTTCACCGCTTTCAGCAAATCTTTCACTGCGTTCATCGTTTCAGCGGAAGTATCGTTCATCATTTCCGCAAGAGTTTTCGTTTCGTCGGCGTTGTTTTCGTAATACATGCCGAGTCCCATAAAGTAGGAATCGCGCACGTTGTTTTTCGCCGTGGCTTTTTTGCCGTGATTTTTAACGACGTTCCAGGATTTTGCTTCTTCGGCGTATTCGGGGTTCACCACAAAACCGGTTGTGCCCCACATATATCCCGCCGCGTATTCGCTCCATTTCGAAACGCCGTCTTTCATTTTTCCGTTTTCGAACGTGGACTTGATGAAAGGGGATACGTTCTGCGCGTAATAATTCGTTTCTACGGACGCGTCGAAGAAAGACGCGGGGTATTTTTCCAGTTTGTCCTCCGATTGCAGTTTCATAATCATATATTCGGAAGGGCAGAGGAGATCGTACGTTTCGCCCAGCGTGATTTTGTTGTACATCGTTTCGTTATCGTCAAGCGGAACGTATTCCACCTTAATCGTTTTTCCGGTTTGTTCCTTATACCAGGTTTCGAAATCGTCGATCATGGAATTTCTTCCGTCCTCGCCTTCGTCGATGTATTCTTCCCAGCTCGCAACGCGCAGGGTAACGTCGGCTTTTTTGCAGGAGGCAAGCGCCGCCAGCGAACTTGCGGAAAGCGCGGAAACCAAAGCAAGAGAGATGAATTTTTTCATTGTTTTATACTCCTTTCGTAATAATATCGGATTTTTTGGATTTTTTCGCCGCCACGATGTTCGCGGTAACTACGGCGATGACGATCAGCGCAAATACAACCGCCGT
>DLQW01000078.1:12005-27815 GCA_002474405.1 Christensenella sp. UBA7597
CCGCCGTGAACGCGCGGTAAGACGCTTTGATCAAAGGCGCTTTTTTGCCTTTTGTCAGCGAGTAAATATGCGTGCTGATGGTGTGGAAAGTATCGGGCTTCGTATACGCCGCCACAACGTAATCGTCGAGGGAAAGCGTAATCGCAAGCAGAAATCCGGAAATAATGCCCGGAAGAATCTGCGGTATAATTACCGAAAACAACGCTTTTCTCGGCGTTGCGCCCAAATCGAGCGCTGCTTCGTATAAGCTGTTATCCATCTGTTTCAGCTTCGGAACCACAGAAAGCACCACAAACGGGGTGCACAGCACCATCTGCCCCACAACGAGGGGAATATAGGTGGATTTATCGATATTGAGCGCCACCACCAGAAGCACGAACGAAATCGCCGTTACCACGTCGGCATTGATGACGGGAATGCGGTTTACGCCGGAAAGCACGGCGGAAGTTTTTTTCTTTGAATAGAAAATACCTATCGCGCCCGCCGTTCCGAGAAGCGTGGAAAGGGTGGCGACCACCGCCGCGAGAAGCAGCGTTTTTAACACCGTGGGCAGAGGATCGTTGGAAAAATTGAAGAAATATTGATAATGTTTCAGGGAAAAACCGGTCCAGGTTTTAATCGACGTGCTTTCGTTGAATGAATACACCGTTAAAAGCACGATGGGCGCGTAGATAAATGCCACGATTAAAAGGATAAAAATGATTTTAAAGATTTTTCCGATTGTATTTTTCGTTTTCATCTGCGTTCACCTCACCAAAGAGCCTTGCCTTTCGCTGCGCCGCTTTCTTCTTTGAACCCGCCCGTCAGCCAGGTGAAGAGGAACATTAAAACAAGCAATATAATCGCCGTTACGCTGCCGCGCCCCCAGCTGTCGTTTAAAAACGCGAAATCGATGAAGCCGCCGATGATCGTAACTTTGTTGTTCGTCATCCAGTTGGATACCACGTAGTTCGTCATCGAAGGGAGAAATACCATCGAAATTCCGCTTAAAATTCCGGGTTTCGAAAGGGGAAGCGTTACGCGCAGAAATACTTTCGCGCTGTTTGCGCCGAGGTCCCGCGCCGCTTCCGGATAGCTTTTGTCTATTTTCAATATCGTCGTGTAAATGGGCAGAATCATAAACGGCAGAAAGTCGTACACCATGCCGAGCACGGTATTGAAAATATCCCAGCCCGCCGATTTATTGATGAGTCCCATCCAGCTTAAAAGTTCTTTCAGCGCGTTGATGCGCAGAACGAAATTCACCCACATCGGAACGATGAACACCAGAAGAATCGCCGATTTGTTTTTGATTTTGCTCTTTGCGATGATGTATGCCACGGGATAGGCGATCAAAAGGCACAAAATCGTGCTCAACGCGGCGATCAGAAGGCTTCTTCCTGCCACTTTCAGATTTACGGGAGTGGTGAAAAACGTTTTGAAATTTCCGAACGTCAGTTTTCCCGTAACGTCGTCGCGGAAAGCGTAATACAGAACGAAGAAGAGGGGCACCACCACGAACACCAGAAGAAACAGGGCGTAGGGGATTGCCAGCCAGCTTCTTGAAAAGCGAACTTTTTTCATTACAGCTTCTCCTCCGCGGTTTTTAAAGTGAGGCGGATTTTATCTTTCGGAATCACAAGCGATACAAGGTCGTTTTCGTTCCAGAGATCTTCGCAGGCAAGCACGTAATCTTCCTCGTTTTCCGTGCGTACGATATAGCGGTAATATTCGCTCTTGTAAATCAGGGAAATAATATGTCCGCAGGCGCCGCCTTCTTCGGGATCGTCGCTCATCGTAATATCGTGCAAACCTACTTCCACGTTGACTTCCGTGCCCGTCAGGTCCAGCTTTTCGCCTTTCGCCGTAATCAGATAGCCCTCTTCGTCGAGGTGAGAACCTTTATACAGCTGCGTAACGTCGCATTCGAATTCTCCGTCGCCGAATTCCACGGTGTTTTTCTTGGTAATCACGCCCGAAAAACGGTTGACGCGGAATACTTTTTTCATTACGTGAATGCCGTCCGGTTCGATTTTTAAACCGACGTTCGCGCCTACCGCGGGCGCCGCGGTGCTGCGTACTTCTATTTCGTATCTGCCGCACTGCACCAGAATCTGATAGTGGATTCCTTTGAATATTACGGAAGTTACTTTGCCTTTCAGCTGACCTTCTGCGGGCGAAACCAGTTTTACGTCCTCCGGGCGGACCACGGCGTCTACGGGCTCGTCTTTTTCGAAACCGCCGTCCTCGCAGGGGAAAGCTTTACCGCAGAAGCGCACAAGATTGTCCGCGGGCATCACGCCCGTAAAAATATTGCTTTCGCCGATGAAGTCCGCCACGAACGCGTTTTTCGGTTCGTTGTAAATATCTTCCGGCGTGCCTATCTGCTGAATATATCCGTCGGACATAACGATAATCGTATCGGACATCGTAAGCGCTTCTTCCTGATCGTGCGTAACGTAGATGAACGTGATGCCCAGCTTTTCGTGCATGGCTTTCAGTTCCAGCTGCATTTCTTTGCGCATTTTCAGATCGAGCGCGCCGAGCGGCTCGTCGAGGAGCAAAATTTCCGGCTCATTAATAATGGCGCGCGCGATGGCGATACGCTGCTGCTGTCCGCCGGAAAGGGTGGAAATGGAGCGTTTTTCGAAGCCCGCAAGGTCTACCGTTTCCAGAGCGTTTTTCACTTTTTCTTTGATTTCCGCCTTGGTAAGCGGAACAAGTTTTGTTTTCGTTTCGCCGTTTTTATCCACGTACGTCGTTTCCACGCGCTTTAATTTTAAACCGAACGCCACGTTGTCAAATACGTTGAGGTGCGGAAACAGCGCGTATTTCTGAAATACGGTGTTTACCGGGCGCTTGTTCGGCGGCAGCATGGAAATATCCGTGCCGTTCAGAAGAATTTTTCCTTCGTCCGGCATTTCGAATCCCGCAATCATGCGCAGCGTAGTGGTTTTGCCGCACCCGGAAGGACCGAGCAGCGTTACGAATTCGCCTTTGCGCACGTAAAAATTGATATTGTCGATAATCGTGGCGCCGTCGTAAGATTTCGATACGCCGGCAAGTTCTATGATTTTGTTCGTGTTTTTATCCATGGTAAGCAATTCTCCGTATAATTCTTACGAATGATTCAATCAAAAGTTCGGGGGAGTGGAAATCCACAGAAATTTCGCGGCGGTTTTTCCGCAGTTGAAAATCGTGTGGGGCAGGGAAGCGGAATAGTAAAACGCTTCTCCTTTTTTGCATAGGTACTCTTTTTTGCCGAGGCGGATTCTGATTCTGCCTTCCGTAACAAATCCGAATTCTTCTCCTTCGTGGGGGAAGTCCTCGGCGGTGGAAGCGCCTTCCGCCAGCTCTAAAAACACGGGTTCCATCATATTTTTCTGCGCGTTGGGTATCAACCACCTGAAAAGAACGCCGTCCGATTCCTTTTCGATGAATTCTTCTTTCGAAAAAACGACTTTCTCGTCTTTTTCCTCTTTGAAGAATTCGGCAAGCGAACTTCCGAGCGCGGATAAAATATCCGTAAGCGTTGCTATGGAAGGGCTGTTCAGATTGTTTTCCAGCTGAGAAATGTAGCCTTTCGTAAGTTCGCACCTGTCGGCAAGTTCTTCCTGCGTTAAGTTTTTCTGGTGGCGCATCTGTTTGATTTTTTCGCCGAGCTCCATAGTTTTTCACGCTCCTGAACGGAATTGTCGCGAAGGTTTGTAATAATAAACCGAAAGTTTAGTTAAAATAAACCAACGGAAAAGATTATAAATATTTTTTTCTCGTTTGTCAAACGTTTGAAAGGCGTTTTTCAAAGGTTTTTCAAATTTTTTTATAAAAGTTTTTTTCTTCGTTTTTTTCGGTGGCGGAACACGGGAAAAAGAGGGGAAACAAAAGAATTTTTTTGCACGCAAAAACGGTTCTACCTGTCGGCAGAACCGCATATTTTATACAGCTGCGAGTTTAAAATCCCGGAAAAGTTTTACGGAATTTTCGTTTACGCCATCGCTTCGAGTTTCTTCGCCAGCTTCGCTTTCTTGTTGTTCGCGCAGTTTTTGTGAATCACGCCCTTGGAAGCGGTGGAATCGATTACGGAAACGGTTTCGGAATAAACTTTCGTAGCGTTTTCCTTATCGCCTGCTTCTACTGCGGCGAGGAACTTCTTGATCTGAGTTTTCATCTGCGTTTTCACCGCTTTGTTCGCAGCGGCTTTCTTTTCGGCAACCAAAACTCTTTTTTTTGCGGATTTGATATTAGGCATTTCATTCTCCTTGCACTTGTAATATTTTCTGTTATCGTTGTTTGCGGAAAAGTCCGCCTGAAACGGAGAACTTATCCGAAACGAATTTCATAGTTTATTTTAGCATAAAAGAAAAGTCTTGTAAACTGTTTTTGAGGGGGTTATCTATGAATTTCGCCGAAAATTCCGAAAATTTTTGCGATAAAGCCGTTTTTTCTCCTTTTCCGGGCGGAACGAGCGCGGGGAAAAAGTTATTTTCCGGCGCCGTCTGCCTGTTCGACAGCGGCGTTGGAGGGCTGAGCGTTCTGTTTAAATGCCGCGAAATTCTTCCGTCCCGGAAATTTATTTATTACGGCGACAACGCCCGCGCGCCTTACGGAAATCTTCCGCCCGAAGCGATTTGCGGGTACGTATCGGAAGCGGCGGAAGAACTGGCGGGGTATTTCCCCCCGGCGCTTGTGCTTGCGTGCAATACCGCCGAAGCCTGCTGCGGGGAAAGTTTAAGAAAAAAATACCCGTTTCCCGTTCTCGGCGCTTATCCGCCCGTGCTTGCCGCGGGCAAAAACGGCGGAGACGGACTGGTTCTGGTTACGCGCGCCACTTACGAAAGCCGCGCGTTCGCTTCGTTGTTGCGGCAGGCGGAAATGCGTTTTCCCGCCGCCCGTTTTTATCCGTATCCGTGCGATTCTCTTGCCGGGAAAATCGAAGATACGCTTGCTTCGGCGCCGGATGAATTTTACACGGCGGAATTGCCTGCGCAAAAATTTTCTTTCGTTGTATTAGGTTGCACGCATTACGCGCACGTGCGCGAGGCGATCGCCCGCCGTTACGGCTGCCCCGTGTACGACGGCGCGGAAGGGCTTGCGCGCCGTCTTGCCGTAACGCTCGCCGCCGGAAAAACGGAAACGGGCAGCAAATTTTTCGCGGAAGATTCATATCCGGAAGAGGACGAAAACGGCGTTGATTTTTCGGCCGGAAAGGGGAAAGGGCAAAATCTCCGCCCCTGCGTAACCACTTCCGTCCCCGCGGCGCAAAATTCTGCCTATTTTTCTGCCGAAACCGTCTCGTCGGACGGAAAAGTACTCTTTCTCGGCAGCGGTCGAGAGAAAAACCGAACATTTTACGAACATTCGTTTGTGCGCGATTTGTCGTAAAAGGGGCAAAAGTGGTCAATTTACCCTGTTTTTTTAAAATTTGCAAAAAACTTTTCTAAAAATAATTGACAGGTGGGCAAAAATGGTCGTATAATAAGCTTACCATTAAAAAAGGGGGTAAGTCTATGGAAGCGTTGTTCTTTGGTTCGTACGAACATCAGATCGACGACAAAGGGCGTTTCAGGATACCTGCCAAGTTCAAAAAGGGCTTGGAAACGTATCCCGAAAAAACGTACAGTTTCGTCCGCGGACTTTCGGGCAGCATCTGCCTTTTCCCCGACAGCGTGCTTGAAGAAACGCTTTCTTCTCTTGCAGACGAGCGCGTTTCCGAGGCAAATCCCATTTCGCTTATGGTGTTCAGCAGCATTTATCCCGCGGAAGAGGACGGGCAGGGGCGCGTAACGCTTCCCGCAAAACTCAAGCAGATTGCGGGAATCAAAAAGGACATCGTAACGGTGGGGCGCGGCAGACGTCTGGAAATCTGGGCGGCTGAAAAGTATCGCGAAGTTACCGAAAACGTGGATTACGATTCCGAGCTGAAGAAGCTCGGCATATAAGCGGAGGCGGCTTGCGATGCAAAACTTTTCTCACATCCCCGTAATGCTGGAAGAGTGTATGGAAAATCTCGCTTTGAAAAACGGCGGCATATACTTTGACGGCACCGTGGGCGGAGGCGGGCATTCTTACGAAATATTAAAGCGTACGAGCCCGGACGGCAGGCTGATCGCCACCGACCTCGACGACGAGGCGTTGGCTGCGGCGAAAGAAAGGCTCAGCCCTTTCGAAGGCAGGTTTTCTCTTCATAAAAGCAACTACAAAGATTTTGCGAAAGTGCTCGAAGAAGAAAACGTGGAAAAACTGGACGGCGCGATTCTCGATTTCGGCGTATCGTCGCATCAGATAGACGACCCCGAACGCGGGTTTTCCTATCGGGCGAAAAACGCTCCGCTCGATATGCGGATGAACGAAAGCGCAAGCCTTACGGCGGAAATCGTAGTAAATACTTACGAGGAAGAGCGGCTGTACAAAATCATCAAAGAGTACGGCGAAGAGGCGTTCGCAAGGCAGATTGCACGAAACGTCGTAAAGGCGCGGGCGGAAAAACCGCTTAAAACGTGCGGCGAGCTGGCGGAAATCGTAGAAAAAAGCATTCCCGCAAGATACCGCTTCGGCGGCGCCCCGTGCGAAAGAAAAACGTTTCAGGCAATCCGCATCGAAGTGAACGGCGAACTGGACGGTTTGTACGATCTGGTGCTTGCACTGACGAGGAGATTGAAAAAGGGCGGCAGAATCGCCATTCTCACCTTTCATTCTTTGGAGGACAGAGCGGTGAAAGAGGCGTTCAGATATATGGAAACGCCGTGTACCTGCCCCAAAAGCTTTCCCGTATGCGTATGCGGAAAGAAGCAGGAAATCAGAATCGTTACGAAAAAGCCCGTTACGGCAAGCGAAGCGGAAATCGCGGCGAATTCGCGGAGCAAATGCGCGAAACTGCGCGTGGCGGAAAGAATCATTTAACGGAAAACACAAAAGACAAACATAAAAAGAAGGGTAATTCAGGCAAGAGAAAACAAGAAAGAGGAAACGGCAATGACTACGTTATGGGAAACACAAACGCTCGATGACTTACAGGCGGAAGAAGCGCGCAGACACAACGCGATGATCCGCGAGAGATACAGACTTTTACAGAACGCGGAAGAAGCGCAGCTTGAAAAGACGTTCGCGGAAGCGGAACAGCAGAAGCGCGCCGAGCAATTTACCGCGCCTGCGGCGCCCGTTGCGCCGGTTGCTCCCGCGACACCCGAAGTTCCCGCGGCGCCCGTTGCAAAAGCGCAGGAAAAAACGGTACCGCTCACCGCGCAGCAGAAAGATTTGTTTACGGCGGATACGTTCCGCAGAGTGGTTTCCGGCGCGGCGGAAGCGCAAGCCCCGGTTCAGGCGCCCGTGCAGGCGCCCGCGTTCCGTCCCGTATACGTTCCGGGCGAAGCGAAAGAACAGGTAAAAGCGGTTGAAAAGAGCGCGGAAAAAGCATTGGAAAGCTATTCGCTCACAAATGCGGCGAAAGCCGTGATTGCCGCGGTGGCGGCGTTCGTGGTGCTGCTGATTACTTTAATCGGCGTGAACACCCGCATCTTAAACGCAAAGGGCGCCGAACTCACGATGCTTGAAGAGAAAAAAGCGGAGCTTGTTGAGCAGAGCAGAGAACTTGCAAACCGCATCGAAAACGCTACCAGCGAAGAAACCATCGCCGCATGGGCGCAAGCCAACGGCTGGACGAAATAAAGGAAATCCGATACAAAATTAAATAAGGAGAAGCGGTTATCAAAAGTTTGAAAAACGATTATTCGGTATCCGTTTTACGAAAGAGGTTATTTGCCGTATGCGCGGCGATAACCTTTCTTTTTTGCATTTTATGCGCCCGTTTTTTTTATGTGCAGGTAGCGTGGAGCGGAGAGCTTGCGGGGCGCGCGATCGATCAGTGGACGCGCGAAATTCCCGTGATTGCCGAACGCGGAGCGATTACGGACAGAAACGGAGAACTTCTGGCGGGCAATGCCACGAAGTTTTCCGTATTCGCGCGTTCGAACGCCGTTACCAACGCCGAAGATACGGCGCAAAAGCTTTCCGCCGCGTTGAATATTCCTTACGAAACGGTGTTGAAAAAACTTACGGGCAAGCGGGCTTCGGAAGTTACCATGGCGAAAAAGACGGATAAACAAGCCGTCGAAAAACTGGCTGAACTGTCTTTAAACGGCGTTTATTTTTCGCGCGATAACGACAGAACGTACCCGAAAAGCGATTTTTTGTCGCAGGTCATCGGTTTTACCTCGTCCGATAATACGGGCGCGGCAGGCATAGAAAAATACTACGATTCGTATCTTCGCGGAAAAGACGGCGAAATTTTATACGAAACCGACCTTGTCGGGCTTCGCCTGAACGGCGCCGCCGCGGCGTATAAACCCGCCGAAAACGGCTATAATCTTCGCCTTACCGTCGACGTCGGCATCCAGACGGCTGCGGAAACGGCGCTCAGGCGCGTCGCGCAGCAATATTCTCCGAAAAGCGCGGAATGTATCGTGCTCGATCCCGATACGTTTGAAATTCTCGCCATGGCGTGCACGCCGTCGTACGATCTGAACAACGTTCCGCGGGACGATATTCCGCTGTTGAACACGCTTTCCAGAAATCGTATCGTCTGCGATATTTACGAGCCCGGTTCCACGTTCAAAGTCATCACTGCGGCGGCGAATCTCGAAGAATGGAAAAAGGGGAACAAAGCCGCTTTTTCGCCGACGCACGTGTTTTCCAGCTCGCGTACGCGTACGGTGGACGGCACTACGGTGAAATGCTGGAGCAATCACGCCAACGGAAAACACTCCTGCCAGACGCTTGCCGACGCGCTGAACAACAGCTGCAATCCGTGCTTTACGGATATGGCGCTTGCTTTGGGCAAGGAAACGTTTTACGATTATCTCGGCGCGTTCGGCTTCGGAAAAACAACGGGGCTGGATTTCGGCGGAGAGGCTTCGGGAATGCTTCTTTCCGAAACGGCGGTAAGAAATTGTGATCTCGCGCGTATCGGTTTCGGGCAGACGGTAGCGGTATCGGGCATACAGCTGGCGTGCGCGGTGGCTTCGTGCGTGAACGGCGGCTATTATTACGAACCGCGGCTGGTAAAAGAAATTTACGCGAACGACGGTTACGTTCTGCAAAGCAATACGCCGAAATTGAAAAGCCGCACCGTCAGCGAAGAAACCAGCCGCCTGCTTGCGGGCATGCTGGAAGGCGTGGTGGAAAAGGGCAGCGGCAAAAAAACATATATCGAAGGCTATCGCGTGGGCGGAAAAACGGGCACGGCACAAAAATACGAGGACGGACACATCGCCGCGGGAAAATACGTTTCGTCGTTCGTGGGATTTTTCCCCGCAAACGCGCCGAAATATCTTGCACTTGTCATCATCGACGAGCCGCAGGGCGCGTATTACGGCAGCGTCGTTGCTGCGCCGTGCGCGAAAGAAATTTTTTCTTCGATTATCGAACTGAAAAACATTCCGCCCGAAAACATACCTTAAACGCGGGCGGAATAGAATAGTATTGCGCGGAAAACAACGCGAAAAACATCGGCGGAGGGAATTTCGATGCGGCTGTCGGAACTGATTGAAAGCATAAACGGCGTACCCGTGTACGCGGCAAAACGCAGAAGCAGCGAAAAAAAAGCGGCGGAAACGGAAATTACGGGCATTTCGGACGACAGTCGTTTTATAAGAAGCGGAGAAGCGTTTTTCGCTCTCGGCGGCGGCAGAGCGGACGGGCGCGATTTTGCGGCGGAAGCCGCGCAAAAGGGCGCCGCGGCAATCGTTGCCGAAACGCCTGTGGATCTTTCGGGTACGGAAAATCCGCCGCCGCAGATTCTCGTGAAAGACGCAAGGGAAGCCATCGCGCTCGCCGCGTGCGCGTTTTACGGAAATCCCGCAAAAAAAATGCGCGTGGCGGGGGTAACGGGTACCAACGGCAAAACCACCGTTACATATCTTCTCGCTTCCGTTTTCGAAGCGGCGGGCGAAAAAACAGGCATTATCGGCACCACGGGTATTTTCTACGGCGGAACGAAAATCGCCCCGGAACTCACCACGCCCGACCCCGTATTCCTGCAGAAAACGCTTGCGGATATGGCAAAGCAGGGCGTTACGTTTGTCGCCATGGAAGTTTCCGCGCATGCCGTCTGGTATAAAAAAACGGCGGGGATTCCGTTTGCCGCGAAAATTTTTACGAATTTCTCGCAGGATCATCTGGATTTTTTCGGCAATATGCAAACCTACCGCAAAACAAAGGAGCGTTTTTTCTTCCCGGAAACGGGCAAAGCGGAGGGCGAAACGGCGGACGGCGCGGAAGAAAATAAAAAAGACGACGCTTCCTTCGGAAAAACAAACGGCGGGATTTTCGTTGTCGGCACCGATGACGAAACGGGCAAAAAAATCGCGGACGAAGCGAAAAAACGCCGGATAAAAACGCTTACGTACGGGCTGGAAAATCCGTCGGACGTTTTTGCCGTCATCACCGACGAAAGCGTTTCGGGCAGCAAATTTTTGCTGAATTTATCCGACGAATTGTGCCGCGTTACGCTGCGACTTGCGGGGCGGCACAACCTATATAACGCGCTTGCCGCCGCCGGATGCGCTTTCGCGCTCGGCGCGCCGCTGAAAGCCGTTGCCGAAGGCTTGAAAAACGCGGTTCTTCCCAAGGGCAGGCTGCAACGGGTGCGCGGGGTGAACGGCGCGGAAATTTTCGTGGATTTCGCGCACACGCCGGACGGACTGGAAAAATCGCTGGAAGCGTTGAAACCGCTTTGTAAAGGAAAGCTGTATTGTTTGTTCGGCTGCGGCGGAAACCGCGATCGCGGCAAGCGTGCGCAGATGGGCGCCGTCGCGGCGAAAAAGGCGGATTTTTCATATCTTACGTCCGATAATCCGCGTTACGAAGATCCGTCCGATATCATCAGGGAAATCGAAACGGGTTACAGGCGCTTTTCCGAAAATTACGCCGTTTTAACAGACAGAAAGAAAGCGATTTTTTATGCCGTGAAATTCCTGAAAAAGGGGGATATTCTGCTGATTGCGGGAAAGGGCGGCGAAGAAACGCAGGAAATCATGGGAATCAGATACGAATACGACGACGTAAAGACGGCGGAAGAGGCTGTCGAAGCGCGAAAACGCGGCGAAACGGATTGAAAACGAATATTTGCGCCGGGAAGCGTACAAATTACGATAGAAGAAAAATCTTTCGGAAAAACGGATAATTACAATGAAAACGTACCTGATTGCTTCGCTTACGGCTTTTTTTCTGTCGGCGGCGTTTACAAAATTGCTCCTTCCGGTGCTCAGAAAACTGAAAGCGGGGCAGAATATTCTCTGCTATGTAAAAGAACATGCGAAAAAGGCAGGCACGCCCACCATGGGCGGCTTGTCGTTTATAGCCGCCGCGTTCGTCGCGGCGTGTCTGTTTGTCGGCGAACCGGACGGCACGTTTATCGTAACGCTCTGCCTTGCGCTCGCCTATGCCGCGGTTGGCTTTCTTGACGATTACCTGAAAATCAGGCGCAAAGATAATCTCGGTTTGAAACCGTATCAGAAAATTATATTTCAGGGCGCGGCGGCGATTCTCGCCGGCATTTACTGCTACCGTTCCGGGACGGTCGTCTGCCGCCTTCCGTTCTGCGGAAAAAGCGTGAATTTCCGCGGCTTTATCGTTCCGTTCGCGGCGTTCGTTTTCGTCGCGCTCGTCAACGCCGTCAATTTAACCGACGGATTGGACGGGCTGGCGGGCGGATCGTCCGCGGCGTATTTCCTCTCGTTCGGCGTGCTGATTACGCTGCAGAACGCGGCTGCGGAAAAGGCGGACGCGGAAAATCCGCTTGCGCTGATTTGTTTCGTCCTTGCCGCTTCGCTTTGCGGTTTTCTTCTGTTCAACGTATTTCCCGCTTCGGTGTTCATGGGCGATACGGGCTCGTTGTCTCTGGGCGGGTTTGCCGCCTGCGTCGCGGTGTTTTCGGGCAACGCTTTCTATGCTCCCGTCATAGGAATAATGTTTGTGGTTTCGGTTATAACCGTCATTGCGCAGGTCATATATTATAAAGCGACGAAAGGAAAACGCATTTTTCTGATGGCGCCCGTACATCATCATTTTCAGAAAAAAGGATATTCGGAATGCAAAATTTCGTTCGCCTATGCCGTCATCACGGCAGCGGCGGGTTTGCTTTGTATCCTTTTTGCCTTATAAAACGGGCGTTCGCCGCAAATATCCCACGGCGGAGGTGTTAAAAAAATGTATCCCGCAAATCAAAGTTTTCTCGTGCTCGGTCTTTCACGATCCGGCGTCGCGGCGGCGGAGTTTCTGCTTTCCGAAGGCGCGGAAACGTACGTGTTCGACGACGTGCGCGGCGGCGCGGTGGAAAAAGCCGTGCAATCGCTTACGGAAAAGGGCGCGAAAACGGTAAACGAAAACCGGCTTCCCGAACTGATAAACCGTTGCCACGCGCTGGTGCTCAGTCCGGGCATTCCCGTGGATCACCCTCTCGCCGTGGCGTTCAAACGCGCGGGAAAAGCGGTAATCGGCGAAACGGAACTCGCCGCGCGGTATCTGAAATGCTGCGTGCTTGCCGTAACGGGCACCAACGGAAAAACCACCGCTGTAAGCATGCTTACGGAAATGCTTACGGCGGGCGGCGTAAAAGCCAAAGCTTGCGGCAATATCGGCGTACCGATGCTTTCCTGCCGTAATCTTGCGGAACGCGACGTCGCCGTGGCGGAAATCTCTTCGTTTCAGCTGGAAACTCTCTCGTCGATCAAGCCGCATATCGCGGCGGTTTTAAATATATCCGAAGATCATTTAAACCGCCATTACAACATGGAAAATTACGTCTATCTGAAAAGCCGCCTTCTGAAAAATCAGCAGGAAACGGAATACGCGGTACTCAATTACGACGATTCCGTCGTGCGCGGTTTTGCCGAAAAAACGCGCGCGAAGGTCGTATGGTTTTCCCGCAAAGAACGGGTGGACGGCGCATACATAGAAAACGGCAGCCTTTGCTTCCGCGGTGAGGAAATCGTAAAAATCGAAGAACTCGCGCTGCGGGAAGCGCACAATATCGAAAACGCGCTGGCGGCGCTCGCCTGTGCGAAACTGATGAAAACAGACAACGAAGCCGTTGCAAAAGCGTTGAAAACGTTCAAAGGCGCGCCGCACAGAATCGAAACGGCGGGCATGGTGGACGGCGTAACGTATATCGACGATTCGAAAGGCACGAACGTCGATTCCACGGTGCATGCGGCGCAGTGCATGAAAAACGAAACGGTGCTTCTTCTCGGCGGAAAAGATAAGGGGTACGATTACGCGCCGCTGTTCGGGGCACTTAAGCAGACGAAAGTCGTCAGGTGCGTGATTTACGGCGAAAATGCGTTTAAAATTCTTGAAAGCGCGGCGAAAGCCGGCTATAAAAACGTTACACTCACGGAAAAATTCGATTATGCCGTGAAAATCGCAAGGCTGCTGGCTGCGCGCGGGCAAACGGTGCTGTTAAGCCCCGCAAGCGCCAGCTTCGACGAATTCCAGAGTTATGAAGAAAGAGGTGATCGGTTTGTTTCCGTTGTCAGGGCATGGCAGGAAGAAGAGCGCGTCCGCGCAGAGGAAGAACGGCTTCGTGTCGGAGCCGCGGAAGATTTCGCCGACGATGCGCGTAACGAAGGAGAAAACGAGGAATCGGAGTGAGAAAAACGTATACCGCAAAAAAAATACGGGGGACGTTCCGCTTCTGATTGCGGTGTTGCTGCTTTCCGCGTTCGGCGTTTTGTGCGTGTATTCGGCAAGTTATTACGCGGCGGAAAAACAGTACGGCGATAAATTTTTCTTCGCGAAAAAACAGCTGATCGGTTTTATCGCGGGTTCGCTCGCGCTGTTTTTCGCCACGCTGTTCGATTATCGTAAACTGAAAAAAAAGTCGTTCCGCTATGTGTTTTACGGGGTGTCCGCGCTGCTTCTCGCGCTTGTGTTCGTGCCCGGCGTAGGCAGAAGCAATTACGGCGCCACCCGCTGGATCGGCGCGGGAAGTTTTACTCTGCAGCCGTCGGAAATCGCCAAATTTTCTCTCGTGGCGTTCATAGCGGGGTACGCGGCGGACGATATGGGAAGAATCGGCACGTTCAAGGGCATGCTGCCCGTGCTTGCCGCGGGCGGAGGCTTTTGCGCGCTGATTATTTTCGAACCGAATATGTCGGTTACCGTGGTCGTCGCCGCCGTTACGTTCGGCATGCTGTTTTTAAGCGGCGCAAAACTGAAATACTTTCTGATGCTCGCGCTGCCCGCGCTTCTCGCCGTGCCGCTTCTGATTCTTGCCGAACCGTACAGACTTCTGCGCCTTAGCGCGTTTCTGGATCCGTGGTCGTCGCCGAAAGAAGAGGGGTATCAGCTGATACAGTCGCTGTATGCGCTCGGCAACGGCGGCTGGTTCGGCACGGGGCTGTTCAAATCCCGTCAGAAATACCGTTTTCTGCCGTTTGCGGAAAGCGATTTTATTCTTGCCGTCATCGGCGAGGAATTCGGCTTCGTCGGAATCGTCGTTTTATTTTCCGTCTTTGCCTTTATCATTTTCCGCGGAATTAAAATCGCCGCGGAGGCGCCCGATTTCTTTTCGTTTCTGCTTGCCGCGGGCATCACGCTCACCTACGGGCTGCAAACGCTTGTCAACGCGCTCGTCGTAAGCGGCAGCATTCCGCCCACGGGCATTCCGTTGCCGCTGTTGAGTTCCGGCAACACGGCGCTCATCGTTTCCATGGCGTCGTTCGGGGTTCTGTACAACATATCGCGTAGCAACAAAAAAGCCGCCGTTTTCATACAATGAAACATAGGAGCTTTTTCTTATGGATAAATTTGTTGTACAGGGCGGCGCAAAGCTGTACGGCGGGGTGAAAATTCAGGCGGCGAAAAACGCCGTGCTTCCCTTGCTGGCGGCTTCGGTGCTTGCGGACGATCTCGTTACCATACGCGATTTGCCGCGCATCACCGACGTCGAAAATATGTTACATATCTTGGGCGAGCTCGGCTGCGGCATCGTCCGCGGCGACGGCTATGTTACGATCGACGGCAGAAACGCCGTTTCGCACGAAATTCCGTCCACGCTCACGCGCGAACTTCGTTCTTCGGTTTTTATGCTGGGTTCGGTGCTCACGCGGTTTCGCCGCGCGAAAATTTCCTATCCCGGCGGCTGCGATATCGGTTTGCGTCCGATCGATCTGCATCTTTCCGGACTGAAGCGGCTGGGCGTTACCATCATCGAAGAAAACGGCTACGTCATCTGCAGCGCCGAAAAATTGCGCGGCGCCGATATTTTGCTGGATTTTCCCAGCGTGGGCGCCACGGAAAATATCATGCTCGCCGCCGTAAAAGCGGAGGGGAAAACCGTCATCCGCAACGCCGCGAAAGAACCAGAAATCGTGGATTTGCAGAATTTTCTGTCGCAAATGGGCGCGGACGTTTCCGGCGCCGGCGGCGATACCGTTGAAATCACGGGCGTAAAACGGCTGCACGGCGTGGATTATACGCCGATGAAAGACAGGATAGAAGCGGGAACGTTTCTGATTGCGGCGGCTTCCTGCGGAGGCGAAATCGAAACGGAGGGCGTATCCGAAGAAAATATTGCGGCTCTTTTGCATAAATTGCGCGAAAACGGTTGCAAAATCACCGCAAAAGGTGATAAAATAAGATTGAGAAGCAGCGGCGATTTAAAAGCCGCCTCTCTGGTGGAAACGTTACCGTTTCCGGGATTTCCCACCGATATGCAGGCGCAATATGCGGCGCTTTCCGCTGCGGCGCGCGGCACTACGGTGGTGGTGGAAAATTTGTTCGAAACGCGTTATAAATACGCGGGCGAGCTGAAAAAAATGGGCGCGGACGTTA
>DLQW01000078.1:27859-41398 GCA_002474405.1 Christensenella sp. UBA7597
GCAGAACCGCCGTGATCCGCGGCGTGGAAAAACTGCACGGGGCGGAAGTATCCGCCTGCGATCTCCGCGGCGGCGCGGCGCTCGTCATCGCGGCATTGAAAGCCGAGGGGAAAAGCGTTGTTTCCGAACTTTGGCATATCGACCGCGGCTATGCGCTTTTCGACGAAAAATTAAAAGCGCTCGGCGCCGGTATCGTCCGTACGGATTTGTAACGAAAAAAACGGATAAAACCTACGAAAGAGGAATCGAAAGAAGAAATGAAAGCGAAGAAAATCATCACGATAGTTCTTACCGTCATCGTATTTTTTACGGCGGCATTTTTAGGCGTTTCTGCCGTATACCGCGTGGAAGAAGTAACGCTTGTCGTCGAAAACGTTTCTTCGCCCGCGCTGGAAGAAGCGGCGGCGCTGAGAACCGTTCTCGAAGAGGCATATCTTAAAAAAAGCACGATTAAGGCGGACGACGCCGCGGCGAAATCCGCCTTCGAAAATTTCGCGTATTTCCGTCTGACGGGGTTTAAAAAAGATTATCCCGGCAGGCTTGTCATCACCGCCACCGAGGACGCGGAAGTGTACGCCGTAGCGGACGGCGGCAATTACGTGATTTATTCGGGAGACGGAACAAAGCTTTCCGTGCGCGACTCCGTGAAAAACCGCGCCGACGGTACGGACAATCTGCTTGTAACCTCGCAAACGGAAAATCTTGCGGCGACTTTCGAAACTTCATCCGTGTTTTCGTTTTTAAAAACACTCGACGCGTTGTTCGGCGGTATCCGCGGCAACGTTACGCAGGCGGCGCTCGTTCAACCCGCTTCTTCCGAAGAATCCGCGTGGCTGCGGGTATATTTCTGCGAAGGAGTGCAGGCGGCGGTATACGTTCCGTCGGCAAAAGCGGAAGAAAAGGCAGCCGCGCTGTACGCCTGTTATACGAACGAACTGAGCGTTGCCGAACGGACGACGGGCGTTATCGCAGTTTCGAAAGACGCCGGGGCGGTTTATCAGCCGAAAAATTATCTCGATTGATACACGGCAATGCCGCACGGCTTCGACGCGGCATTGTCCGAATTTTTTTCAAACGGGTGAAAAATAAGCGAAATCGTATAAAAACAGCGATAAAACACGAAAAATTTTCGCAAATTTATTGACTTTTTTCGCGGCGGGTAGTATAATATAACTATCGCCGCCGCTTTTATAAAGCGGATGCGCGGTACATACGAAGAAAAACGACAGACGGAGTGCAGAAGATGAAAAACGAAAGCGTCGCCATCCTCGATATTCGTTCCTATTCCCTCACCTTTCTGATAGGCGGCAGAGGGGTAAACGGAACGTTTGTTTTTCGCGGCGGCGAAAGCGCGGAATACGACGGTTACGGCACGGAAGGTTTTTACGACGTTTCGTCGTTTACGTCCGCGGCTTCCCGCCTCATCAATTCCGTTTTGTCCTCGTACGACGGTTCGCTGAAAAAAATTTATATTTCCGTGCCGGCGCCGTTTATCGGTATCCGTACGAAAGGGCAGTCGATGTCGTTTGAAAAGCGCCGTAAAATCACGGCGGCGGAAATCGAAGCGCTGTACGCGGCGGGGCTGAACGAACTTGCCGAAAACCGTGCTCTGGCGGACGAATCGGCAATGTATTTTTCTATCGGCGACAACCGGCGGTATTTTTCCGTTGCCGACGTTACGGGCGCGAAAACCGCCGTTCTGCAAGGCGCGCTGTGCTATTATTTTTTAAACGAGCAGTTTTATTCGCTTACGCAGAAACTGTTTTCCGCATCCGGTTTCACGCAAATCGAATATCTTCCGCAGTCTTTGGCGGAAGCAACGTATCTTCTCCCCGCGAAAACCAGAGAGGGCTACGCGGCGATTCTTGACGTAGGCTATGCCGTTTCTTCGGTGTTTGTGGTTTACGGCGGAGGAATCGTGCACGAAGAAAGTTTCGATTGCGGCGTCGGGGCGATTCTTGCGGGGCTGATGGAAGAATTCGACGTCGGCTTCGAAAAGGCGAAGGAAATTCTCGCCGCGGCGGACGTGTCCGGCGGCGCGGTGCCCAAGGGAGTCATCTGGACGGATAAAGACGGCATCATGTATTCCGTGCAGCGGATCAACGACGTAATCAAATGCGGGCTGGACGAGCTGTGCGAAAAGACGGACGCTTTTTTCGAAAAGTATTACGGCACCAAAAAAATCGCGGGCGATTCGTCGAACCCCGTGTATCTCACGGGCGAAGGCGTGCAGGAAGTCCGCGGCGTGGCGGAACATACGGAACGTCGTCTTTGCCGCGTTACGCGGGCGATTTGTCCCGAAATTCCCTATTACGATAAACCCGGTTATTCATCCCGCATATCCGCGCTGAACGCCGCTTTACGGCGGGCGGAAGAAAAAAGCGGATTGCGCAAATTTTTAAACATATTCGGAGGAAATAAAAAATGACGGAAGATTTTTACACTTACGACGAAACGGAAGATCGCGAGATTTCCGAAACGGCTCAGCCGCAGGAGGACGAAACGCAGGACAGTCATTTCGGCGTAGCCAGAATCAAAGTGATCGGCGTGGGCGGCGCCGGCGGCAACGCGGTAAACCGTTTAATCGAATCGGGGCTGAAAGCCGCGGAATATTACGTAATCAATACCGATAATCAGGTGCTGGCGCGTTCGCTTGCGCAAAACCGCATTCAGATCGGCGTAAAGCTCACAAAAGGTCTCGGCGCGGGCGCCGATCCTTCCGTGGGCAAGCTTTCCGCGGAAGAAAATAAAGACAGAATCCAGCAGATTTTAAAGGGGACCGACTTGCTTTTCATCACCGCCGGTATGGGCGGGGGCACGGGCACGGGCGCTTCGCCCGTCATCGCCAAGCTCGCGCGGGAAATGAAAATTCTCACCGTAGCCGTGGTAACGCTTCCGTTCTCTTTCGAGGGCAAGAAAAAAATGGATTACGCGCTTGCCGGCGTGGAAGAACTCCGCAAGTATGTGGATTCCATCATCGTGATTCCCAACGATAAATTGCGCGGCGTGGTAAAACAGGGCACTTCTTTCCCCGAAGCGTTGAAAGTGGCGGACGAAGTGCTTCGTCAGGGTATCCGCGGCATTGCGGAACTGATCGTCAATCCGTCGCTTATCAATCTCGATTTCGCCGACGTGCGCACCACGCTGAAAGATCGCGGCGTGGCGCATATGGGTATCGGTATCGCCAAAGGCGAAAAACGCATTGCCGACGCGGTTCGTTGCGCCATCTGTTCGCCTCTTTTAAACACCACCATCGAGGGCGCAAGCTCCGTGATTTTAAACGTGGTGGGCGGCAACGATCTCACGCTGGACGAAGTTTGTCAGGCTGCGGAACTGGTGAAAGGCGTAATCGATTATTCCGCCAACGTGATTTTCGGCGCTTGCATCGAAGAAAATATGACCGACGAGGTAGAAGTCGTCATCATCGCGACGGGCTTCCCTTCGGGCGGGCAGACGATCACCGCCGCAAACGATATGCAGACGGCGGCGCAGCGCGCCGCGGCTTTGTCCGATAAAATCGATCGGGCGTTCGGCTATCCCACCGCGGAAGAAACAGCTGCCGCGCAGCAGACGGCGCCGCAAGGGTACGCACCCGCTCCGTCGGCGCAGCAGGGCTTCGCGCCTTCGTCCGCGTCGGGATTCGCGGGCGCCGATTATCGGCAGAACATGCAGGCAAATATGCCGAACAACATGCAGAACCCGCAAAACGGCGCGTGGGGGCAGAACGCCGGCATGCCGGGCATGCAGGATATGCGGAACGTAAATAACGGCTACGCACAGCCGTATTCCGCGCAGCAGGGCGATTACGAACCGGAAATGCCCATCGAGGCGCCTCGTAACGAGCCTGCGCCCGAAAAGAAGCACCGCCCGAAATTCGTGGATTTCTTCATGAGAAAAAATTCCGATAAAAAATAAAGCATAACCGGACGTCGGCGTATTTCCTGCGGGGAGTACGCCGATTTTTTTATACTGCGTTTTTTTGTAAAAATTGCCCTGAACGGTTATAAAAATTGCTTATATATCATAGAATAAAGCGATATGCCGAAAAAGGAATGGATAAAAGGAAAACGGTTTTACTTTCTGGGAATCGGCGGCGCTTCGATGAGCGCGCTGGCAAAGTATATTCTCTCCGAGGGCGGCGAAGTGTTCGGGTATGATGCGCAGCTTTCCGCAAGGACGGAAGAACTTGCGCGGGCGGGCGTTGAAATTTATACTTCCGCCGCGATTTCCGAAACGGAAAAAGCGGTGATCAATTCCGCCGAACATATCGTCTGTACCTCCGCGATTTCAAAGGGAAACAACAGGTTCGACGAATGTTTTGCGCAGGGCAAGAAAATCGTATTCCGCGGCGAATTTTTAGGCGAAGTCGCCAAAGATTTTTCCGCCGTCGTTGCCGTGGCGGGCAGCCACGGAAAAACCACATGCACAAGCATGTGCGCGCATGTTTTTTCCGCCGCGGACAAAAAGTTTGCCGTGCATGCCGGCGGCGACGATAATACGTTCGGAAATTATTATAAAACGGGCGGGGACTACTTCGTTACCGAAGCGTGCGAATATAAGAAAAATTTATTATATCTGCATCCCGACGTCGCGGTGCTTCTCAATATCGATCGCGATCATATGGAATGTTATCGTGATGAAAACGACCTCATCGGAACTTTCGGAACATTCTGCTCGTCCGGCACAACCGCGCTCGTATGCGCCGACGATGAAAAAATAAAAGAAAATTTTCCCGCATACCCGTCGTTCGGCATAGAAAACAACCGCGCGGATTTTACGGCGGAAAACATCGGAAATATCGGTGAAAAATATTCCTTCGATTTTTGCGAAAACGGAAAAAATCTTTGTCGCGTACGGCTGAACGTCGCGGGAAGATGCCATATTTACAACGCCCTCGCCGCGGGCGGCGCGGCGCGCCTTTGCGGCATTTCCGCGGAAAACGTCGCGGCGGGGTTAAACGCTTTTTCGGGCGTGAAGCGGCGCTTTGAAAAAATCGGCGAAAATCGCGGCGCGCAGTGGTACTGCGATTACGCGCATCACCCGCGGGAAATCGCCGCAACGCTGAAAACCGCGGCTGCGCTCACGGCGGGCAGACTGTACGTGATTTTTCAACCGCATACCTATTCCCGCACGAAAACGTTGATGACGGATTTTTCCGAAGCGCTTTCCGCGGCGGACGACTTGTTTATTTTCAAAGAATACGCCGCGCGCGAACCTTACGACGAATCGGGCAGCGCGAAACGACTTGCCGTAAATACGCCCGGCGCGCGTTACGGCGAAACGAAAGAAGAACTGGCAAAGTGGGCGGGCGCCGGCGGCAGCGGAGATACCGTGCTTTTTCTCGGCGCGGGGGATATTTACGGTACGGCAAAAGAAATTTTGGCGCAAATACGACCCCCCGCGTTTAAAAGCGAAACAACCGTGGTATAAAACGTTTGAAATCTTTGAAAGGAGATATAAACGTTATGAGAAAAAATTTCGGTGTAAAATCATGGTTTTATCCTTTGCCCATTCTGATTGTGGGCACGTACGACGAAAACGGCAAAGCCGACGCGATGAACGCGGCTTGGGGAGGTCTGTACGATTCCGATCTTGTGGAATTGTGCCTGAGCGCAGGGCATAAAACCACGAAAAACATCAAGGCGAAAAAGGCGTTCACGGTGGCGTTCGGCACGGCGGATACCGTGGCGGCGTGCGATTACGTGGGCATCGTTTCCGCAAATACGGAAAGCGAAAAAATGCAGAAAGCGGGGTTCACCGCGGAAAAGAGCAAATTCGTCGACGCGCCCGTGTTCAATCAGTTGCCGCTCGCGCTGGAATGCAAACTTGAAAAAATCACGGAGGACGGCAACGTCATCGGCAGAATCGTAAACATTACGGCAGACGAAAGCATTCTGGACGAAAACGGCGAAATCAGCGTGGAAAAGCTTCGCCCCATTTCGTATGAGCCCGTTAAAAACGGTTATTATGTTCTCGGCGAAAAGGTAGGCGCGGCATTTTCCGACGGCAAAAAACTGAAATAATCCGCAGAAATTTTTCAAGCGGAATCGAAGAACAAAAGCGCCGCTTCCGGCGGCACATAAAAAAGCAACAAGAAAAGCATTTCGCCGCATGGCGGGGTGCTTTTTTGTATGTTTCCCTGATTTTCTTCCGCGGCGCCGTCCGATTCTTTTCACAAAAAACGAAAAACGAAAATTTGTTCGTTTTTCAGAGTAGGACAAGAAAAAATTCGTGTTTTGCGCCCCGAAATCCTTGATTAACGGAAAAAAAAATGTTATAATATATCAGGTTATACTGATTCGGAGGTGGAACCTTGAAAGAGGAGAACGGCAACGCGGGGAAAAATGCGGAAGAAAAAGCCGCATCCGGAAAGAAAAATAACGAAAACGCGCTGATAACGAAAGAGAGTATCGGCGCCGTGGGCGCATTGTTTTCCGCGCTCGCTTTTTTAATCCTTGCCACGCGCTCGTTGATTTTCGGCGACGTCGGCATGGCTGTCAATTCGTTCTTACTCGGCGTGTTCGGGTACGGAGCGTATTTTTTCGTACCGCTGATTTTTATTCTGTCCGTTGCGGCGTTTATCGGCAAGCGCATTTTTAAAAACAAGCCTGCCGCCGTGTTCGCCGTTATATCTTTGTTTATCATACTGTTAATCGTGCACGGTGCCGTTACGGCGTCGTGGCAGCGCGAAGGTTATTTTTCGGCATGCTTCACCGCGGCGGAAGGGGGCGTAAAAACCTGCTCTCCCGCAGGCTGGCTCGGCGGACTTATCGTTGGCGCGCTGTTTGCCGTATCCGGCAAAGCGGGTACGTTCGTCATCCTCGCCATGGCGCTGGTATGCTTTTTTGCTTTAACGGCGCGGGCGGTGTCGGGCAGGTCGGTCATCGGCGCGGCGATTTCGAAAATCAAATCGAAAAAAACCTCGAAAACAGACGTAAAATCCGCGGAAAATACGCAAATAAACCCAAACGGCGATTTTACCGAAGCCGCCGCGGCAACGGTAAATCCTTCGTCGGCTGCGTACGGCGCTTTCGCGCGGGAACAAAACGGCGCACAGCAGAATTATACGCAAAATTACGGCGGGGCGTACGATGCTTCCCGCCCCGGCGATTCATCGCCTTACAATTATCCGTACAACAACAATGCGCAGGGCGCATACGATAATCGCGGTGCGAACGGCTATAACGCAAACGGCGGTTTCTCTGCCGGAAACGGAGCCTTTCCCGCATACGAAAAACGGAACGAATACGGGTTCCCCGCGGATAACGTCCGTCAGCGCCCCGGCGTTACTTTGTCGAAAAATATTTCCGATCGCACGCAGAATTTCGGCGGTAATTTTACGGCGAATCCTTATAACGGCGTTGGCGCGGGCTTTAACGGGCAGCCGTCGAATCCTTCGCCCAAAGCGCCCGATTCTTTCTCGCCGTTCGGTTCTTCCTATTACGGCAACAACGCGGGCGGCACGGCGGAAAACGGCGCGCAACCCGTACAGAACGGCAGAGAGCTTATTTACGGCGGCGATGCCGTGGAAAGTTTCCGTAACAATCTGATTTTCGATCCCGATTCTAAATTCAATCGCAGAAAATCCGCGGCAAACGAGCCGATTTCGGCGGCGCGGAATTTCACCGAAACGCCCGCAACGCCTCGTCCGGCACAGCCCGCGCACCCGGCGTCGCCGGCTTCGACAAGCGGGTTCGGCGGTTCGTATACCGATTCTTATGCCGATTCCGTCAACGGAAACTTCTCGCAGGAACGCGTGGTTTCCGATAAACAGGAAACAAATAACAACGGAACATATTTCCGCGGCACGCCGGAAAATCCGGTAAGCTCCGGCACGGATTTCACGCGCGGGGCAACGCCTCCGGCATCGTCCGGAACGAATGCGCCTTATTCCCGCGAAACTTCCGATTTCGCTTCGCGCGGAACAAGCGGAACAACGGATTTTACCTCGTTCGATTCCCGCAACAATCAGCCCGCGGCGGATTTTTCCGGAAGCGATTCCCGTAACGATTTTACGGCGGATACCGGTTCTTCTTCAACCGGGCGTTTCGCGCGCGATGCTTCTCGCGACGATTTGCCTGCGGATAATCTTTCCCGCGGCGGCGCCGATTTTACTTCCTATAACGATTTTTCGGGCAGAGACGGAGACCGCGGCGCCGATTTTTCCGCAAACGGCAGGGAAACGGACTTCGATAACGATAGCCGAGATTCCCGCAGCGCCCGCGGCGAAGATTTTACGTCGATTTTCGATGACGAGGAAGATTCGCTTTCTTCCGATCGCGGCGATCGTTCGTCCGATTTCACGTCTTTTTCTTCGCGCGAAGATTCCGTTCGCGGCTTGAACGACGATTTGCGCGATTTCGGAAGCAGCCGCGATAGTCTGCGTGACGGCGGCGATATACGCGCTTCGCAGCCCGACGATTTTTCGAAAGATTTAAATCCCGGCGCCGATAGGGGAGAAACGGATATTTCCGGCATCGGTTCCCGCGGAACAGATGTCGGCGCAAGGGGGACTTTCACGCCCGCGCAACCGGAAAGACCTGTTTCCCGTCCTGCGCCCGTGCCGCCTCCTCCGCCCGCGCCGAAGCCCCGCGTGATGCGCCCCTATAAAAGCGCGCCGCTCGATTATTTCGATTGCACCGAAACGCGTCCCGATCAGAATTCCGTGGAAATCGACGAAAACAAAGCCACGATTCTGGATACGCTGGAAGCGTTCAAAGTGCCCGATGCTTCCATCGCTTCGGTAACCTGCGGACCTACGGTAACGCGCTACAACGTAGCCGTGCCCCGCAATATTTCGCCTAAAAAAGTGGTGGCGCTCGATCAGCCTATCGCCATGAATCTTCATGCGAAAAACGGCGTAAACATTGCTCCGAATTTCGAAGACGGCACCATCAGCGTGGAAGTTCCCAACAAAAAGCGGCAGACGGTAACGCTCGGCAGCATGCTTGTTGCGGACGAATACATCAATTCCAAGCCAAACGCGCTGGTGTTTGCCATGGGTAAAACGGTAGATAACGTAAAAACTTACGGCGATATCCGTAAAATGACGCACGTGCTTGTGGCAGGTACTTCGGGCTCCGGTAAAACGGCGTTTTTACACTCCATCATCATTTCGCTCATCATGAAGTATTCTCCCGCCGATTTGCGCCTTATTTTAATCGATCCCAAAAAGACGGAATTCGTCGTATACGAAGGGCTGCCGCATCTTGTCATCAACGAAGTTTTGTCCGATACGAATAAGGTAATTCAAAGTTTGAACTGGGCGATTGCCGAAATGGAGAGAAGATACGATCTGTTCAGCAAGAAGAGCCGTTCCGGAACGTATGTAATCGACATCGACGAATACAACGCGAATCTGACGGAGGGCGAAGAAAAACTTCCGAAAATCGTGATTATCGCCGACGAGGTTGCCGCGATGATGCAGGATGCGAAGAAAGACATGGAAGATCGTATTCAGAATCTTACGCAGAAATCCCGTGCCACGGGTATCCACGTCATTCTCGCCACGCAGCGCCCGTCTACCGACGTAATCACGGGCGTCATCAAGAGCAATCTGAAATCGCGTATCGCGCTTTCGGTGGCGCAGGAAATCGATTCGCGCGTAATTTTGGATGAATCGGGCGCGCAGAACCTGCTCGGTCAGGGCGACTTATTGTATTCCACCGAGGGTACGAAAACGCCTGTCCGTATGCAGGCGCCGTTCATTTCTTCCGAAAAAGCGCAGGAAGTCATCCGCTACATCAAAGAGAACAACGATTGCTACTTCAACGAAGAAGCGGCGGCGTTTATCGATAAGCCCAAAGGGCAGAACGGCGGTTTCGGCGGCGATGCTTCCGAGGACGACGAGGTGGATTACGTATACATAGACGCGCTCAGAAACGTAATTTTAAGCGGCAGCGCCTCCATTTCCCTCGTACAGCGCAAATGTTCCGTCGGTTACAACAAAGCCGGGAAAATTATCGAGTGGATGGAAGATCAGGGCTATATTTCCGCATTCGACGGCGCGAAAGCCCGTAAAGTGCTGATTACCCCCGAACAATTCGAAGAGAAATACGGTCCGTTGTAATTTTTGCGGCAGCCGCTTTGAACGTATGCGGCGAAAAGCAGAACAACGAACCGAAGAGGAAAGAAAAAGCAAGTGAAGGAACAGAAAAAATTCGGCGTAATATCGCTCGGCTGCGATAAAAACCGCGTAGACAGCGAAAAATGTATCGCCGTATTGCAAAACGCGGGCTATATGTTAACGAACGACGTGCGGGAAGCGCAGATCGTCGTCATCAATACGTGCGCGTTTTTACAGTCCGCGCGGGAAGAATCGGTGGAAACCGTTATCGAAACGGCGGGTTATAAAAGCGAAAAACTGGAAAAAATCGTAGTAACGGGTTGTCTGCCGCAAAAATATGCGGCGGAAGTTTTCCCCGCGCTTACGGAAGGCGACGTTTTTCTCGGCATTAACGATTACGATTTACTGCCGTCCGCGCTTGAAACGGCGTACCGGACGGGCGAAAGGGTAAATCTGGTGGGCAAAGGCGCCGATACGTTCCGTTTCGCGCGCACGCTCACCACGGCGCCGTATCTTGCATATCTGAAAATCGCCGACGGCTGCTATAATCATTGCACGTATTGCCTGATTCCGAAAATCCGCGGCAAGTACCGTTCGTATCCCATGGAAAAATTGCTGGAAGAAGCGAAAGAGCTGGGCGAAGTGAAAGAACTGGTGCTCGTTGCGCAGGATACCACGCGTTACGGCGAAGATTTATACGGCGAAAACCGTTTTCCGCAGCTGATTCGTCGGCTTTCCTTGCTGGAAAATATCGGTTCGATCCGCCTTTTATATTGCTATCCCGACGCGTTCTCCGACGAACTCATCGAAGAAATCAGAACCAACGATAAAGTAATCAAGTATGCGGATATCCCGTTGCAGCATTCGGAAAATCGCATTCTGAAACTGATGAACCGTCGCGGCACGCGCGAAGAATATCTGGCGCTTATCGCAAAATTGAAAGCGAGAATTCCCGGCATTGCGCTGCGTTCCACGTTTATTTCGGGCTTTCCGTCGGAAACGGAGGAAGAATTCGAAGCGATGCAAGCGTTTTTAAAGGAAGCGGAACTGTTCAACTGCGGATTTTTCGCATATTCCCGCGAACCGGACACCGCCGCGGCGAAAATGCGCGGACAGGTACACTATAAAACGAAAGAACGGCGCGTGCGCGCGTTATACGAAACGCAGCGGCAGATTTCCGAAAAGATTTTATCCGGTTTCAAAGGCAAAACGCTGCGCGTTTTGTGCGAAGGAATCGATTACGATAAACAACTGTTTGTGGGCAGAGCGTATTTTTCCGCTCCGGAAATCGACGGCAGAATATATTTCAATGCGCCCGAAGCGGAAGAGGGGAAAGAATACGACGTCGTCGTTTCCGAAGTTTCCGCGCCCGATCTTTTCGGCGCAACGAAAGATTATCCGGTATGAAACAGACCGATAAGTACATAAGGAGAAAAAATCAATGAATTTACCTAATAAATTATCGCTGATACGAATTTGTTTAATTCCCGTATTCGTATTGTTTTTCTTTCTCACGGCGCTGCCGTATAATTACGTTTACGCGGCGGTTGTGTTCGCGGTGGCTGCGGTTACCGATTTTCTTGACGGGCGCATCGCAAGAAAACGCGGACTGGTAACGAATCTCGGCAAATTTCTCGATCCCATCGCCGATAAAGTGCTGGTGGCTACGGCGTTCGTGTTAATGCTTACGAAGTACGAAATTTTCGGCTTGTTCGGGTACGGTTTTTATGTGGCGGGCGCGGTTTGCGTATGCCTGATTCTCGCGCGCGAACTTATCATCAGCGCCTTCCGCCAGATTGCGGCGGCAAACGGCGTGGTGCTTGCCGCGGATATGCTCGGCAAACTGAAAACCAACGCGCAGGATTACTGCGTCGTCGCGTTGATTGCTTCCGCGGCGTTTGCCGGCACGGCGCAGAAAGTTATTTCCGTCATCGGGCTCGTGCTTTTTGCGGCGGCGGTGATTCTCACGGTAATTTCGGGCGTTTCGTATATCGTAAAAAATCCGGCGGTGTTAAAAACGGAAAAATAAAAGCGTTCCGAAGCACGGCTCGGCGGACTTGTCATTTTTGTAAAAGGAAAAAATCAATGCAGACGGCGGCAATCATCGTACAAACATTTCCCCTCGGCGATACGGATATTTTCGGAGAGCTCGCGCAGGCGGGCAAAATTTCGGAAATCCGTTTTTTGCCGTACGGAGAAAGTACGCCTTCCGTCGTCTTGTCTTATGCGGTGCAGTCCGATTCCGTGCTTGTTTTTGCCGAAAGCAACGCGCTGTCCGCGCTTTCCGAAGCGCTTGCGGCGGAATCCGACGATTTTCTGCAATGCTCCGAGGACGGTTCCGGAGTGTTCAAGAAAGGGGAAGCGGATATATTTCTGGCTCCGTTCGAAGCGGAACGGCGGCGCGCCTATATGAAAAACATATGTCTGCCGAGGCTGAAACGCAAAGGCGCGATTGCGGAAAAAATCGTATTCCGCGGCGTCGGCTGCGATAAAAAAACAGTGGCGCAGTGTATCGCGCAAGGCGAAAAAACGGCGGAAGCGGCAGGAAAAAAACTGGAATTTTTCGTTTCGGAACACTTCGACGATACGCGTATCGAAGTCGTTTACCCGCCCGACGCGCCGAAACTTTTAATGGACGGCATTACCCGAATTTTCGCGGAAACTTTTTCCGAAGAATTATATTCCATGGACGATACGCCGCTGGAAAAACGTCTGTGCGAACTTTTAAAAGTGCGCGGCAAAAAAATCAGCGTTGCCGAATCGTTCACGGGGGGCGGCGTGGGTAGTCGCATCGTTTCCGTTCCGGGCGCCAGCGAAGTGTATTTTGAGGGACTGAACACCTATAACGGCGACGCGAAAATCAAACGCTTGAACGTTTCCCCGTTCACCCTGAATACGTCCGGCGCCGTTTCCGATCAGACGGCGTACGAAATGTGCGCGGGGCTTTTATCTTCGGGCGATTGCGACGCGGCAATCGCCACCACGGGGCTGGCGGGGCCGAAAAGCGACGAAAGCGGACTCCCCGTGGGGTTATGCTTTCTGGCGGCGGGGCTGGACGGAAAAATTTATATCGCCCGTCATATTTTTACGGGCTCGCGCAAAGAAATCACCGAAAAAGCTATCAATCACGCGTTGTTCTGGGCGTATAAACATTTAAAATAATCCGAAAAAATTTTGTCGGCGGTTTTCCGCCGGAGAAGATATAAAACAGTAAAATATAATCAGGAGAAAAAACATAAATGGCAATCGAAAAAAATTCCGAAAAAATGAAAGCTCTCGACGCCGTTCTCATGCAGATCGAAAAGCAGTACGGCAAGGGCTCGATCATGCGCCTCGGCGACGAAGCGGGCAATACGGAAATCGACGTGATTCCTTCGGGCTGCTTAACGCTGGATCTGGCGCTCGGCATCGGCGGTTTTCCGCGCGGCAGAATCATCGAAATTTACGGTCCCGAATCTTCGGGTAAAACCACG
>DLQW01000044.1:0-8500 GCA_002474405.1 Christensenella sp. UBA7597
GCGCACCAGCCCACGCCGTGGGTAAAGCCGCTGATGTCTTTGATTTCCTTCGCGTGAATCCACTTGCCCTCTTCGGGGATAGCGGCATTCTCGTGTCGTGCGACGCCCGCGCCTTTCGCAACGCAGTACATCTGTTCAACTTCCTGTGAGATTGTCATAATGTCCTCTCCTCCATAAAAATTAACGTCTTTAGATTGTTTTCGTCCGTGCGCGGGGCGGACAAGCCCCGATCGCCTATAACAGTATAGCACATCCTGAAAATTTTTTCAACCGCTTCAAAGCAAATTTTTTCCGCTTTTGAGAAATTTTTTTTGTTTTTTCCAAAGCCGGGCGGCGATCGTCCGCTTTCCTTCCGCCGAACGGCTTCGTTTCCGGGCGGCAAAGAAAAAATTTACAGATATTTTCCCGTAACGCTTTCCGGGTCGGCGACGATTTCTTCGGGCGTTCCCTCCGCCACGATTCTGCCGCCCGCGCTTCCTCCGCGCGGTCCCATATCGATAATATAATCCGCGTTTTTAATCATATCGAGGTCGTGCTCGATCACCACCACCGTCGCGCCGTTTTGAATCAGCCCGTCAAACACTTTTAAAAGCACGCCCACGTCCTGCGGGTGCAATCCTATCGTCGGTTCGTCGAATACGAAAACCGCGTCGTCCTGCGTCCGCTTCAGCTCCGTCGCCAGTTTCAGCCGCTGCGCCTCTCCGCCCGAAAGCGCGGGCGTGCTTTCGCCGAGCGTCAGATATCCGAGCCCCAGCTCCGCCAGCGTTTCCGCTTTTTCGCGGATTTTCTTATGCTTTTCAAACAATCGCACGGCTTCTCCCGCGGTAACGTTCATCAGTTCCGAAATCGTATACGTTTTGCCGCACAATTCTGTTTTCGCTTCGTCCGCCTGCTTTGCATATCTCCTGCCGCCGCAATCGGGGCAGACGATTTCCACGTCCGGCAAAAACTGAATATCCATCGAAATTTCGCCCGTCCCGTCGCACGTCGGGCAACGTAAACTTCCCGTATTGTACGAAAAATCGTTGACTTTCCAACCGTGCGTTTTCGCTTCCGCCGTTCCCGCGAAAAGCTTTCTTAAATCGTCCAGAATCCCCGAATACGTCGCCACGGTAGAACGCACGTTGATGCCTATCGGCGTCGCGTCGATCAGGTTCACCCGGCGGATGCCTTCCGCGGAAAGAAACTTAATATGCGAAGGCATTTTCTCTCCGTTGATTTTCGCCTGCAACGCGGGAACAAGGCTTTCCAGCACCGTCGTGGTTTTTCCGCTTCCCGAAACGCCCGTAACCACGCTCAGCCGTCCTTTCGGAATTTTCACGTCCAGCGCGCGCACGGTATGCAACGGCTCCGTAGCCAGTTCGATGACGCCTTTTTCAAACATTTCGTCTTTCGCGGCGCGTACGCGCACGTTTACGTTCTTTTTTCCGGAAAGGTAGCCGCCGATCACCGAACGTTCCTCGTTCTCCACTTCGGCAACGCTTCCGCACGCCAGTACGTTTCCGCCCGATTTTCCCGCGCCGGCGCCCATTTCAATCACGTAATCGGCGGCACTTATCACCCGCGTGTCGTGGTCTACAACCACCACGGAATTGCCGCGTTTCACAAGGTCGCGTATAACGGCAAGCAACCCGTCCACGTTGGCGGGATGCAACCCTATCGACGGCTCGTCAAGCACGTACAGAACGCCCGTCGTTTTATTCCTCACCGCCCGCGCCAGCTGAATCCGCTGCAATTCTCCCGTCGAAAGCGTGTTCGCCGCTCTGTCCGGCGTCAGATAATCCAGTCCGAGATCGATCAGCCGTTCGGATACGGACAAAAATTCCTTTACGATGCTCTCCGCCATCGGCTGCATTTCTTCGGGCATTTTCGCCGGCACCGTTTTTACCCACGCAATCAGCTCGCCGAGCGGCATGGCAAGCGCTTCCGGCAGCGTTTTTCCGTCGATTACGGAGCTTCGCGCAATTTTATTCAGCCTCGTTCCGCCGCAGTCCGGGCAGGTCGTTTCTATCAGAAACTTCGCCACGCGCTTCATTCCCGTTTCGTCCTTCACTTTCGCCAGCGCGTTATCCACGGTATAAACGGCGTTGAAATACGTGAAATCCAGTTCTCCCGCCTGATTCGAATTTTTAGCGTGATAAAAAATATGTTTCTTCTCCGCCGGTCCGTGAAACACGATTTCTTTTTCTTTCTCCGTCAGCTCCCTGAACGGCACGTCCGTCCGCACGCCCATCTCGCGGCAGACGTCCGTCATCAAAGACCACATCAACGAGTTCCACGGCGCCACGGCTCCCTCGTCTATCGTAAGCGAATCGTCCGGTACCAGCGCGTCGATATTCACTTTCCGCACGATTCCCGTGCCCGAACACGTCGGGCAGGCGCCTGTGGAATTGAAAGAAAAATCTTCCGCGGCGGGCGGATTGAACATTGCTCCGCAAGCGGGGCAGACCAGTGCCTTTCCGGCGGCGACGTTCATCGACGACGGCACGAAATGTCCGTTCGGGCACAGATGACTCCCCAGCCTCGAATACATCAGCCTCAGACTGTTCGAAAGCTCCGTCAGCGTTCCGAACGTGCTTCTCACGTTAGGCACCGCGGGGCGCTGATGCAACGCCAGCGCGGCGGGCACGTTTTCCATCGAATCCACGTTCGCGTTTTCCGCCTGCGAAAGCCTTCTGCGCGTATACGCCGAAAGCGCTTCGAGGTACCGCCTCGAACCCTCCGCATACAAAACGCCGAGCGCCAAAGACGATTTCCCGCTTCCCGAAACGCCCGCCACGGCAACAAATTTTCCCAGCGGAATATTCACGTCGATATTTTTCAGATTGTGTACGCGCGCGCCGCGCACGATGATTTCTTCCGGCATATTTTCTTCCTTTTCTCCGTTCCTTTTCCGAATCCGCTGCTCTTAAAAACTGCGCATCACGATTGTTTTTCTTTCTGAATTTTATAAACGCATTTCCGCACCAACGCCCGCGGCGCGAATTTCATCAGCCGCACCAGAAACCGATTGCCCGCTCCGTGCACGGCAATCACCTTTCCTTTTTTCATCTTTTTATAGCCGTACGCCGCCGTTTTCGCCGCGTCCGCGTTCTTCAGATTTTTAAACAGCCCCGATTTTTCCAGCGCCGCAGCGCTTTCGAATCCCGTTTTCGTCGGTCCGGGACAAAGCGCCGTTACGCTCACGTTGTACGGTTTCGCCTCCACCGCAAGCGCCTCCGTAAACGAAAGCACAAACGCTTTCGTCGCATAATATACGCTCATCAGCGGACCGGGTGCAAACGACGCCACCGAAGCGACGTTCAGAATTTTTCCGTTCTTTCTTGCCGTCATCTGCGGCAGAATCAGACGGGTCAGCCGCATAAGCGCCATATCGTTCACCTGCACCATCTCCGTCTGTTTTGAAAGATCCGAACGGTAAAATTCCCCGAAATCCCCGAATCCCGCGTTGTTCACCAGCGCCGCGATTTCCGCCCGCTTCTCTTCGCAGAACGCAAAAAGTTTCTCCGGCGCCTCCGCTTCCGAAAGATCACAGATGAAAATCTCCGCCGTAACTCCGTACTCTTTTTCCGTTTCCTCTTTGAGTTTTTTCAGTTTCTCTCCGTTTCTCGCCGCCAGAATCAGATTGTAGCCGTCTTTCGCAAACAGCCTCGCAAACTCCATTCCGAGCCCTCCCGAAGCGCCCGTAATCACCGCCGTGTTTTTCATTCGCTTATTCTCCTTCGTTCCGCAATGCGCCCGAAAAATCTACCGGTACGCAAAAATCTCCTTATAAAATAATTATACCCGCACGAACGCCGCCTGAAACGCCGCCGCACGGGTATAATCCCCCTCCTTATAAACAATCATCACATCATATTTTCAAGAATCAGCTTGTCCGCCACCAGCGCGATGAATTCGCTGTTCGTCGGTTTTTCGCTGCCGAGATACACGCGCGTGCCGAAAACGGCGTTTATCGCGTCGATTCTCCCTCTGTTCCACGCCACTTCTATCGCATGCCTGATGGCACGTTCCACTTTGCTGGAAGTGGTTTTATAAATTTCCGCCACGCCGGGATACAGCTCTTTCGTAACGTTATTGATGATGCGCGGCTGTTTCACCGTCATTTTAATGCCTTCGCGCAGATAAGCGTAACCTTTGATATGCGGCGGAATACCGATGGAAATGAAAATATCGCTGATTTTCTCTTCCAGCGAAGTCGCTCTGCGTTTCTGCGGCAAAGCTTCCGTCGTTTCCGTCGCCGCCGCATTGCCTTTCTCTTCGCAAAGTTCGCTCATCAGTTCCAGGGCGCCCTGTATCGCGAACGGCTTAATCAAATAATAATCCGCGCCTTCGCGTATCGCGCGTTCGATAACCGCTTCGCCCGAAACGCCCGTTGCGATAATTTTGCTCTGCAACCCGGCGGCTTTGATTTCGCGGATTACGTTACAGCCGTCAAGCCCTTTTAAAAACGTACCGACAATCACTATGTCCGGCTTCGTCTTTACGATTTGCTTCACTCCGTTTTCCCCGTCGTCTCCCGTGTAGGCTACAATAAAGTCCCCCTGACGTTCAATCGCACCCTTCAGCTCGTTTAAAAGCGTCGCGTTGCTTTCAAGCACTACCACGCGCTTTTCTGCGTTGTACATTGATTTACTCCTCCGATTTTAGTTTATTAAAGCCTTTCAGATTTGCTTTACGAAAGTATTATACTACATCTTTTACTAAATGTAAAGTATTTTTTTACAAAAATCAGTAATATTTTTAAAAAATAATAGGTTATTTTAAAATAATATGTCGAAAAGCGTCGAATTGCCCTCGATATACCGAAAAAGAAGCGGAAAACACAGAAAAAATCGTCGTTTCGGCAAGCGAAAAAAGCATTTTTATCAGGAATATTTTAAAAAAATAAGCCGTCTTTCAAAAAGAAACACGGCTGAAACAACAAAAACGGACGAGATACTCACTCGTCCGTCATCTTATTCCGTTTTATATCAGTATCTTTTTTCCCAGGTTTTCGGCACAAGAAGCAAAAATACGGGGAAGATTTCCAGTCGCCCTATCAGCATCACCAGCGAAAGATAGACTTTCGAAAAAGCGCTCAGCGGCGCAAAACTTCCCGTCGGCGGAATCAGCTTCGAAAGTCCGGGTCCCACGTTATTGAAACACGTCAGAAACGCCGTAACCGACGTGGTGAAATCGCACGCGGAATCGAAAGAAAGCACAAGGCAGGAAATAATCGCCAGCCCCACGGCAACGAAGAAGAAATTTTTCACTTCCGAAACCACGTTTTCCGAAAGCGGTTTTCCGTTCATTTTCATCGTATATACCGCATTCGGGCGCAGAAATTTCGCCGTATCGCGGCGGCACGATTTCAATAAAATCAACGCGCGCGAAGCTTTCAGCCCGCCTCCCGTCGAACCCGCCATGCCGCCTACGATCATCACTACCATAATCAGGCATTGCGAAAGATTCGACCATTGTCCGTAATCGGTTAAAACAAACCCCGTCGTCGAAGAAGTTGCGATCACGGTAAACGAGGAATAATGCAGCGCGGTAAAGAAATTTTTGCCGTATTCCGCCACGCGGAAGGTGTTATCCAGCGTGATTATCAGAATACAGGAAAGAATGAAAAATACGTAAAAGCGCAGTTCTTCGTCTTTCAGCGCCGATTTCACGTTGCCGATCAGCGCAAGATAATACAGCGAAAAGTTCACGGAGAAAATAAACATAAACACGGTAATCACAATATCCGCGTAAACGCTTCCGTACTCAGCCACGCTCGCCGCCGTAGAAGTAAAACCGCCCGTGCCCGCCGTAGACATCGATAAAATCACGCTGTCGTACACGGGAATCCCGCCGCAAATCAGAAATACGAACTCCGCAATCGTCAGCGCGAAATACAAAAGATACAGAATCATCGCCGTGCGGCGGATTTTACTCACCAGTTTTCCCGCCTGCGGTCCCGGCGATTCGAATTTCATCAGCTGAAATCCGTCTCCGCCCCGCGTAGGCAGAACGGCAAGCATAAACACAAGAATCCCCATGCCGCCCAGCCAGTGCGTAAACGCGCGCCAGAAGTGAATACTCTTCGGCAAATCGAAATCCGTCAGAATCGTCGCGCCCGTCGTGGTAAACCCGGAAACGGTTTCGAAAAAGCTGTCCGCATAAGAGGGAATATATCCGCCGATCACCGCGGGCAACGCGCCGAACAGCGAAATCAGCAGCCAGCAAAGCCCCACGATCACCAGCGCTTCCCTGTGGCGGATTTTTCTCGCCCCGCGCGAAAAAAACAGCATAACGCCGCCTAAAATCGCCGAAGCGCCGCACGCCGTCAGAAAACCGGGCAACGCCGCGTATTCTTTATAAATCAATGATACTATCACGGGAAAGAGATAAAACGTCGCCGAAAACGCAAGTATTTTACCCAACCCGTTCAGTACGGAACGATATTTCATAACGCCTCACCGTCCGCGCTTCTTTCCCGCTTAAAAATCGGGCGGGAAGAAGAAAAAATTTTCATCTCAGTACGTCGTCCAGCGACGAAACAAGTTCCTGCGTGGTAACCAGAATCACAAGATCGTTTCCTTCCAGCACCGTACCGCCGTTCGGCACCACAAGATTTTTCCCGCGGATAACTGCGGCAATCAGCACGCCGTCTTTCAGAGAAATGTCTTTCAGCGCCTTCCCCGCAAATTCCGGGTTATCGTGAACGGCAAATTCCAGCGCTTCCGCCTCTTCGTCCGCGATTTTATACAGCGAAAGAATCCCGCTGCCTTCGGGCACCGCAATCGAACGCACGTATTTCGAAATTTCCTGCGCCACCACGTGGTACGGCGAAATAATCCCTTCAAGGTCGATGCAATCGAAAAGCGCCTCGTAACGGTCGTTCGTCGTAACCGTAATCACTTTCGGCACGCCCTTGCTTTTGGCGTACAAAGAAGTCATCACGTTGTTTTCGTCGTAATCGGAAACCGCCGCAAACGCGTCGGCGTCGTCGATTCCCTCCGTTTCCAGCACTTCGGGGTCGTTGAAATCAGCACACACCAGAGTCGTCGTTCCCAGCGTGTTTTTCAGCTGCTCGCACTTCTCGCGGTTCGGCGAAATGATTTTCACGATAAATCCGTTCTTTTCCAGCTGCTCGGCAAGATAGTACGTCTTTTTGTTCGCGCCGAGAATCATCACATACTGCCCTTTTCGTTTCAGCATGCCGTACGAGTGCAGAAAATCGCTGATGTCGTAATGCTTTCCGCATACGTTCACCACGTCCTTTTCGCACAGAATCGTATCGCCTTTCGGCACGAACGTACGCCCGTTTCTCGTTACGGTCGCAATCAGTATGCTGTATTTCTTATCGCGCGAAACCACTTCGGAAAGCTTCTTTCCGCATAACGCGCAACCCGCCGGCAGCGTCATTTCCACAATTTCCGCCTTGCCGTCGCCGAACGAATACACCTGCTCCGCGGAAGGGAACCGCAGTATTCTTCCCACTTCTTCCGCCAGCGCCCGTTCGGGGTTCACCAGCCTGTCCACGCCAAGCTTTTCGCGCATGAAATCTATCTGTTTGCTGTATGCGGGGTCGCGCACGCGCGCCACGGCATACTTTGCGCCCAAAGATTTGGCTATCATGCAGCAAAGCACGTTCTGTTCGTCGGAAGGCGTTACCGCCACAATCATTCCCGCCGTCGCCGCGCCCGCCTCTTTCAGATCTTCCGCAATGCACCCGTTTCCGCAGATGCCGTTCACGTCGTACGTTTCCACGGCGGAACGCACTTTGTCCTCGTTCGTATCCAGTACGGTAACGTCGCGTTCCTCGTCCGTAAGGCAGCGCAATATGTTTCTTCCTACTTTTCCAAGCCCGACTATTACAATATTCATATCGTTTCCGTTTCGCTTTTTCGGCGGCTCAATAAAAAGTCGCCAGTTGTTCCGCGGGCGGGTCGCATTTTTTAATTTCTTCCGCCATCAGCACCGGACCTTTTCCCTTGTAAACCGTATGTTTTTCGTATACGATTTTCGCGGTAACTTCCGCCCAGTCCCTCGTTTTCAGCGCAACGGGCGTTTTCAGCACGCAGGCAAGTCCGCTGTACTGAATATCCGCTTCGCAGCACGTCATAATGTGCCTGCCTATCACTATGCTGTTCGCAGGCAGCCGCTTGTCGCTCACGACAAGTCCTTTGAAACGCACGGTTTTGCCGATGTACGCGTCCATATTCTCGGAAAGGTCGCGGTAAAAAAGCGCGTAATCCCTGTCCTCTATCTCAATCACGGGCGCGTTCATATCGTACGGCATCGGGTCCACCGTATCGTCGTATTCCGCCTTGCCGTTCGCATGCTCGTATACGATATCCGCCTGCCGCGTAACCGCCCGCACGATTTTATGCAGTTCGTCTCTGAACGTTCCGTCGTCGTCATCGGGGAATCGGTTGAAAACCGCCATCTGCGTATTTTTCAGCTTATCGAACGTCAGCTGCCGCATGTTCGCGTTATAGCTCACAAACGTAGACGAATCGAAAAACGC
>DLQW01000044.1:8531-8976 GCA_002474405.1 Christensenella sp. UBA7597
CGTTAAAAACCCCCCTTCGGGCATCGCTTCGAACAGCGTATCGATCGTCCACATGCCGTTATATTCCACCATCACGCGGTCGCTGTCCGATTCCAGCTGCCATTTCGTCAAATTATCAACCGTCATCTCCTCTTTGGAAACGACTTTCATCGTAACGTCTTTCACGGCAAACTTCGAGGGTTCGTATTCTTCCTCGCCCTCTTCGGTAATCAGCAAAAGCGTCTTTTCTCCCGCATAAAACCGCTTGTCCTCAAGCGTTTCCTGAATAAATTTCGTTTTTCCGGATTCCAGAAATCCCATAAAAAGATATACGGGAGTTTCCTCTGGCAATTTCTTCATATTATCTCCGTAATTTTACAAATCGTTGCAAAAGAGCGAATCTTTACGCTTTGAACAGCTCTTTCAGCGCGTCCTCGTTCAGTTTGCAGCCGATAACGCACAATCT
>DLQW01000044.1:9020-9261 GCA_002474405.1 Christensenella sp. UBA7597
GCCCGTCGCTCCGGCAGCCCCCGTACGCACGTCCGGTTCGCCGGGAACGTAATCGAAGTGCCACCAATGTTCTCCGCCGTCCACAATGCCTTTCGCACGCAGCACCGTACCGTATTTTTCCTCGTTCTGCAACGCCTGCAACGCGTTTCTGAGCTCTTCTTCGGTAAACTTATGCGCCGTTTCCAAGCCCCACGAAGTAAACACTTCGTCGGCATGGTGGTGATGGTGATGTTCGTGTTCA
>DLQW01000018.1 GCA_002474405.1 Christensenella sp. UBA7597
TGCTTTTTACAGGAGATTTTTTATTTATGAAACCTTTTACTTTTGATTTCGATTTCGATACTTGTTCTTATTCCGAAAACGTTGCATTAAAACCTTTTAAGCCGGTTAAACACCCCCAGCAACCGCAAAACCTTTGCCCGTATCCGATCCCTTCGCTCGACGAGATTATCAATGATATCAACAACGAAAGTCGCAACGTGGATAAATCAAAATTCGTTTCCGATTTATTCGAATGCGGCGCACTTGCGATTGCTAACACCGTTGATTTAATACAAAAAGATAAACGCGAAGAACGTTACAAGCAGGTTATGTCCGCCTACCCGCTTTCCGTAAGACAAGCACTTGCCGACATTTTCGCGAAATTATTTGCTCTGCTTTCGTCCTGCGTTTACGATAACGGTCGCTTCGGCGATCATTTGGGCGAATTGTTTATGCGGTGCAACTTGGGAAACGGCAACAAGGGGCAATTCTTCACGCCGTACCATATTTCAAAGTTTATGGCAGAAGTAACGCTCGGTGAGAAAAACGCGATTGCTTTAACCGAAAACGACGGCATTATTTCTATCTACGATCCGTGTTGCGGCGGGGGCGGAATGGCGATTGCCGCTCTTGACGTTTTGAAAAATACTTACAATATCAATTACGCCCGACATTGCTTCATCGACTGTTCCGACATTGATTTACGGTGCGTGCATATGACGTATTTGCAGTTGGCTTTGGCGGGCGTTCCCGCGATTGTCCGACACCGGAACTCTCTTACCTTAGAAACGTGGTCGGTCTGGAAAACGCCCGCCTTTTTTCTTCAATATCCGCGCTTTATGAAATACGACAAATAAATTTTTTAAATTCTACAAGGAGATTTTACTATGAATCACTACTATCGCATTACCGCTTATCACAAAAATTCAAATGTTTGCCTGATTGCCGACAGCAACGGTAAATTTGAAAAACTGTGGCAATTTTCATCGTTTTTCGTATGCAAAGGCTTTGAGATTGTTTCCGTTGCCAAAGAAGAGAATTTATCGTTCGGCAATATCCCGAAAGCGAACGCCGATTCGCACAACATTTTAATTCGCGCCTGCGGGAAAGGCAAGCCTGCCGTTTCGGACAATGAAGTTACCGTAAACGGAAAACATTATTTCGTAAATTCTTAATTTGAAATAGTTTTTTATAATTTGCAATTTTAACCATCAATAAAAAGTTCAAAGCCCTACGCATATAATGCGTAGGGCTTTGCTAAGTATTGGTGTACCCGCTGGGGCTCGAACCCAGAAATCGACGGCGTCGGAGGCCGTAATGTTATCCAATTACACCACGAGTACATTTATGTCGATTTTACCCCAACACCAATTATAGGCTTTTGCATAACACCTTTCAGGGTGTAATTTTGGGTGTAAAATTTTTATGCATTTTCTGAAATTGCGGTTTTTAACTCCTTTTTCACTGGTTTTCCTACGTTTTGCGGGGTCCGTTTTCCGTTCCCTTTCTATGTCGGAGGCTCTAATGGTATCCAATTCCACCACGGGCACATTTTCGGTTTCTATAGGCACAATTCCGCCCTTCGGTAAACCTTTTTCCTTTTTCTCTATCTATTTTACTCTTTTTCGCTTTATTTTTGCAAGCGTTTATGCTATAATATTCTTAAATTTTTTCAAAAATTTTTCCGTCCGCGCGATTTTTGCGTATTTTTCCTGCGTTTCGTCGTCTGAAAAACGGCTGAAAACAATCAAAACGGACATTTTCGGAGTATTTTTATGCAAAAAACGGTAGTAGTAGGCATGAGCGGCGGGGTGGACAGTTCCGTTGCCGCCCTGCTTTTAAAACAACAAGGCTATAACGTCATCGGTCTGTTTATGCGCAACTGGGAAGAGACCGACGAAAACGGCGTGTGTACCGCCGCCGACGATTACGCAGACGTGCGCAAAGTGTGCGCAGCCATCGATATCCCCTATTTCACCGTAAATTTCGCCAAAGAATATCTTGACCGCGTTTTTTCGTACTTTCTTGCCGAATACTCCGCAGGAAGAACGCCGAACCCGGACGTACTCTGCAACCGCGAAATCAAGTTCGGACCGTTTCTTCGCGAAGCGAAAAAGCTCGGCGCCGATTATATCGCCACGGGGCATTACTGCAAAATTTCCCACGAAAACGGCGTGCATCTTCTGCAGAAAGCCGCAGACGGAAACAAAGACCAGACGTACTTTTTGAATCAACTTTCGCAGGAACAGCTGAAAGACGTACTTTTCCCGCTGCAGGATATGCAAAAACCGGAAATCCGTGCGATTGCCGAAACATACGGACTTGCCACGGCAAAAAAGAAAGATTCCACAGGCATCTGTTTCATCGGCGAGCGCAATTTCCGCAAATTTTTAAGCGGCTACCTGCCCGCCAAGCCCGGCAAAATTCTCGACCTTTCGGGAAAAGAAGTAGGCGAACACGAGGGACTGATGTATTACACTCTGGGGCAGCGCAAGGGCTTGTACCTCGGCGGCATGAAGGGCGAGAAAGAAGAGGGCAGATGGTTTGTAGTGAAGAAAGATCTGAAAAACAATATTCTTTACGTTTCCCACGGCGACGAATCGCCCCTGTATTCCGTTTCCTGCGAGGTAAGCGGCATGAACTGGATTCCCGCTTCGCCCGTAGCCGAGCGCGGCAGAACGTTCGATTGCTACGCGAAATTCCGCTATCGCCAGCCCGATCAGGCGGTGCGCGTTACCGTAAAAGACGACGGCGGGCTGCATATCGATTTTAAAGAAAAACAGCGCGCCGTAACCGAAGGACAGTTCGCCGTATTATACGACGGAGAAAATTGCCTTGGCGGCGGCACTATCGAAAGTGCGGAATATCCCGATTGAACAATAGCATTCCGCAAATCTCCGCCGCCAAATAAAAGTGGCGGCAAATCGGCACTATCGGCAGCGCAGAATACCCCGATTAAACATTATCATTTCGCAAAGCATCGCCAAATAAAAGTGGGCAAAAAACGCGTTCAACGCGCCTATACCCCGCACGAACCGAATTTAAATTTAATGACATCCCCCGCACGTGGCGCAATGCCCCGTGCATTTTTTTGTCTGTTTTCCCGTAGCGGAATACATTTCTCCCGAATAATCGCGCTGCGTTTCTCCGCCGCAATCGGGACACACCACCGTATCCGTGTGCGATTTCACCAACTCCTCGAAACGCTTTCCGCATTTTTTGCATTTGTATTGTAAAATCGGCATTTTATCCTCCTCTGTTTCTTCTTTCGCGCGCCGCTTCCGCGCGCACCGTACCACGATAATACGCATATTATACTCCTTTTTTCCGAAAAACGCAAGCGTTCGGCGCCTGCCTCTACCGCGCCCCTTTTTTACTTTTTATACAATCGCTTCGCCGTTTAAAAACGAAGAAAACAGCCCCGATACATCCACGCCGGAGCGTTCGAACGACGCCACCAGATCCGCAGGCGTCGCGATTTTGTACGCGCATGCCTCCACATACGCCTTCAGCGCTTTTTCCACCGTCTTTTTCCCCACCGATTTTTCCAATGCCGAAAACAGCATCAGCCCTTTATCGTACGCAATCGCACGGTATTCGTAGTCGCCCGCGTAATCGCCAAGCGGTCGGCTCATCCGCGTATCCGTGCCGTGAAACACCCGCGAATAAACGCTGTAATATGCGTGATATTCCTGTTCCGCCGAGCGGATCAACGTTTCTTTATCGATGCCGTACTGTTTGTATTCGCCGAAAAAGCACGCCGCCGAATACTCCGCCGCGCCCTCGTCCTGCCACGCCTCTTCCGCTGCGTTGCTGCCCACCAGCGCATACCACCACTGATGCGCCGTTTCATGCGCCGTCGCGTATATTTTCTCTTCTTCCGCAAGCCCTGCGGCAAGCAAAGACAGCGCCGGATATTCCATCCCGCCGTAGCAGAAACCCGTCTGCGCCACGGAATACGTTCCGTAGGGGTATGCCCCGTAGGTTTCGGAATAATATTCGAGGGCATCGCGCGCCGTGCCCAACGTTTTCTGCGGTTCGGCATCGTCGGTATAATAATATTTCACCGCGGTGTCGGCATTTTTCGAAGTTTTCGCTTTACATTCCGCCACTTTGAATTTTTCGGAACACACAAACGCGAAATCGCGCATATTTTTCCCTTCGTACCGGCAGGTTTTCAGCCCGTTTTCCCCCGTTTCCGCAGAAAGTTCCCGCCCGGAAGCCGCCACGACGTAATTTTCGGGCAACGTCAGCGAAACGTCGTAATCCGCGCAATCCGAAACAAACGGATCTCCCTCGGAAGCGTACACGTTTTCGTAAAAACCGTTGCCGTATACCCCGCAGAGAATCGGATAAAAATTACCGAGATTCACCGCGTGTTCCGATACGCCGAAACGATGATTCACCGCAGGCAGGGTGGCGGCGAACGAGATTTTCAGCGTAACTTTTTCGCCGGTTTCCGGCGGCGACAACAGCGAAACGCAAAGCAGGTTGCAATCCTCGCCCTCGATCGCCCATTCTCCGCCGCCCTCTACGCCAAGAATTTCAATTTTTCCGTACGATTTTCCCGCATAGTATGCCGATTCTTCCATGCTTCCGGAAACAGGCTTATATACGGCGTCCTCGCGGTATGCGTTCGGGTACAGATTGAATTTGAGCGCCGCGGGCGCGCTGTCCCGACGGTTTTCGTACGCAAACGTTTCCTCGCCCGTCAACGTGCGCGTTTCCGGATGATACTCCAGCCGCAATTCGTACGAAGCCGGCGCGGATTCCTCCGTTTTTTTGCACGCCGCGCCCCACGGCACAAATACGGCGGCAAAAATCAGACACAGCAAAACGCGCAGTTTTTTCATAAAAAATAACCTCCCGAAAAAATTCTTCGGCAGGTTATTGTATGCCGCGCGCGCGGCGTTTATGACGCGCGGCTTCTTTTCCGTTTTAACGTTTTTCCGAAAAGTATGCCGTCGGGCGGATTACTTTTCTTCCATCGTGAGATACTTCGAAGGGTCTACGGAAGAACCGTCCTCTATCACCTCGAAATGCAGGTGCGCGCCCTCTTTGTATTCCGCACCGGTAGCCGCAGCCACGGCGGCGATTTCCTGCCCGCGCGTTACGCTGTCGCCCGCTTTCAGTCCCGCGGCAACGTCCACGTATTCGTAAACGGTACGCACGTCGTTCGCATGCCTGATAACGATTTTCCCTCCGCAGAGCAAATCGGAAGTATACACTTCTTCGATAACGCCGTCGTCTGCGGCAAACACCTTATCTCCCGCCGTTGCGGCAAAATCGATTCCGCCGTGCAGGTGGTAACAATTCAGCGTTTTATTGTAGTAAAATCCGTACTGGTTCAACGAATTCATATTCGCCACGGGCGCGTAGAATCCGTCCGGTTTCGTTACGGGCGCGGGTTCGTCGGGCTTGTCCGGTTCGGAAGGTCCCGCGGGCTCGTCGCCGCCGGGCGTTACGATTTCGCCGGGATCGGGTACGCCGGCAATATCGTCTTTTCTGCCGGAAAGCGCCACCGCCGTAATTACGATTGCCGCCGCCAGCAGCACGGCGATACAGCCGAGCACCGCATAAAAGTACGATCTCGTGCCTTTCTTCACTGCTTTTTCGCTTTGTTCTTTCATTATGTTTTTATCTCCTTTTTGGTTTCGGTAGTACGGTTATTGACCGTTTTTTCCCGTTTTATACAGCCGATTTATAAAAATTTTTCATCTGTTCCGCAGCAAAGCCGCGGCAACGCTTAATACCCGCTGAAAACAAGCGGCACGCCGAGTATCGCTTCTCCGCCGCGGAACACCACCTGCAGATTGACGAAACAATTTCCTATTTTTTTCGCGCGCGCCGCGCCGATTTTATCGGAATAACAATAGTACGAAATCGCGCCGCCCGCCTCTTCCGTAAAACACACTTCCGCGTTCAACTTCTTTGAAACCGCGCTTAAAATCCCCTCGCGCGCCGCCGCATTTTCCGCAGAAAATTCGTATACGGCAGCCTCGCCGCGCACGGCAAAAAGCTGCAGAAAATCCGGATTTTCCGTAAAGCCGCCGCTCGATGACGCGGAATACAGCGTATACACCCCGCTCTTTTTCGAAACGTCCTCGTCGCCGCCGCGCAAAACCCCGCAAAGCGGAAACACCGACGGCAGCGCAAAAATACAAACGATCGCCGCCGAAAGCAGCGCCGCGAAAAACGCACGCAGATATACGATTGACGAACGGATAAATTCCGCCATATTTTTTCCTTTCTCCTTTCCGCGAAAGTTTGCGCCGCGGCACCGCTTTTTTGCAGCAACCAAACGACGAAAAAGATTATAGCCCGATTCTCAAAAAATATACGCTTTGCATATAATATAAAAAATCGATTGTATTGCATTGAAAAATCGATAAATAAAATAGCGAAAAACACTTGCATTCTTGGTTGAAAAATTATATAATAAATAATACAAAGCAAAACGGCATTACGAAAGACAGAAAAAGATAAAATTTATCATTTTTTGGCTTAATACAACATTTTTTCGGGAAAATATGGAAATGTACGCCCAAAACGCTTGCGTATTTTACAAAAGCAAGGTATAATGAAGATACAAAAAGCCTTAAGGAGGAAATTATATGAAAGGCAAATTAAAAACTGTTTTTGTATCTCTTTCCATGGCATTTCTGTTTCTTCTTGCCTGCGCGTTCCCCATGCTCGGCGGGTTTAACGCGGCGGCAGCGGAAAACGACGAGCCGACAAGCGGACACCTCTACTATTTCAGCGACAGCGCGGAAAGCGCCGCACGGTGCCGGCAATTTGTTGCCGACGGACTGATAAACACGTATACGCGGTATTATTACACAACCAATACATTTACCGATACTTTCAAAGCAAACTTTAAAGAAGGCGACTATAACGATATTTCAGATTCTTACGTCATTTTCGAAATGACGTCCGCCGAACTCACGGAGGAAATAGACGACGGCTCGACAACACTTTTTACCGACGTTCTTGCAGACTTTTTCAGCTATTTAAAATCGAATGGCTGCAAAATTATGTTTATCAGCGCCACCGACGAAGCTCGTTACACGCCCGACCCCACAAACTACGGCGAAAATCCCTACAGCACTTTTTTAGATTACGTTGATATCCACGTAAAAGTAGATTTCTTCTTCACCTTTACTTATAACATTTATTATCGCGCGCAGGCAGGCAACACTACTACCGATACGCCGTTTAAACATACTTCGTTTCTGTTAGATTCCGCCATGTTCTACGATGACGTTTCGAAAAAGATTTCAAATTCGGCGTTTGGATATTATTTTGTACCGCACATTTTAGACTATCAAAGAGAACTGATAGAAGGCACGCAGTCTCCACTTTCAGACGTACTCGATCATTTTAAAATTAAAGTGTTTTATTACAATATGCCGAATATCTGGGTGCAAATTTTGTCGCAATCGACTCAGTTTTCTTACGAATTCAGCGACAACAACACCGGCGACTTATTCGACGCCATCAACAATGGCGCTTATTGCGCCATTGGCACCAGCTGGGGCGGGGAAGAATATATGAACAGCTGGCTGGAACAGATGCAATCGATTCAGGCAGCTTACGAGTTATCATTCCCCGTATATCTTTATAACAGCGACGGCTACGAAATAACCGTTGAAGAGCCGCAGAATTTGTATCAGTTAGGAAAAATTTCTTATGAATACATTTACAACAAGTTTCTCGGCGAAGAAGACCTTTCTGAGTACAATAACGTTGTCGGAAGATGCGAGGTTACTCATTCTCCCATGTTAGCCGGCGATGGGGGGTGGATGATAGACCCCGGTGCTGCAGGCGACGCGGTTTCCATGCGCGGCTGGCAAAAAATTATGTCTCCCGAAGACGCAGAATACTTCCGCCATTACCCGTATAACGATCTTTAACGTTTCGTTACGGGCTATCTGAACCAAACGAAAGCGTGCGGAGCATTTTTCCAAAAAATTCCGCACGCTTTTTGTTTTTATAATTTTATTATTTTAAGGAGCGCCTATGTTATCCCGCGTGAAAAAGTTTGCCATATTTACTTTTTTTATCTGTTTACTTTCGGCGTTTGCCGCCTGCAACAGGCAAAAAGAAAATCTCCTTCCCCCGGAAAATATCCGCGTGGAAAACGATTATCTGCTTTGGGATGCTACGCCGCATACCGAATGGTACCTTGTGGATATCGACGGCACCGAATACGAAGCCGACGAGCCTTCGCTGGATTTGTTTATGATTACCACCGCGCCGACAACGTACCGGATACAAATCAGAAGCGTAGGCGACGATACGTTCGATTATCAGAAATCGGCTTGGTCTGCTCCGTACGAATACGAACTGAAAGCCCCCCCACTTCTTGTACAAGAATATAAAACCGGCGAATACGAAATCAAGGCGGATAAACCGGAATCTTTGCAGGGCAAAATTGTTATTCCCTCTTCCGTAAACGGAAAACCCGTTACAAAAATCGCGAACTACACTTTTTATAAAGCAAAAAACATAACCAGCGTCGTCATTCCGGATTCCGTCCTTGAAATCGGATATGAGGCATTCAAAGAATGCCTCTCTTTACAACGTATACGGTTACCCAAAAATATTAAAATTTTAAACCACTCTGCGTTCGAATACTGTACATCTTTGCAGGAAATAGCAATTCCCGTCTGCAACGAAATCGGAGACTACGTTTTTGAGAACTGCACCTCTTTAAAAAAG
>DLQW01000086.1 GCA_002474405.1 Christensenella sp. UBA7597
CGGCATTTTTTCTTGCTTTCCTCTTCGGACTGGCTTCGCCTGTTTCTTATGCCGGCATTTTTTCTTGCTTTCCCCTTCGGGCGCAGCGTCTCTTGCTTTCCCCTTCGGGGAAAGTGGCGAGCCTTTGCGAGCCGATAGAGGTCAAATTAAAATTTCGCCTTACATCAAGGCTTCCCCTTGCCTGAAAAAAATTCAGCAAACTTCATTTTTTTCGGCAAAAATTGTCAGCCACTTCGTGGCTTCCCCTTGGGGGGAAGCTGTCGCTGAAAGCGACTGATGAGGGGCGTAGCCCATTTTTGATTGAAATTTTCCACCGGAAATTTTCAATCAAGGGGCAGTCGAATAAACGAAAAGCAAAAAAATTCGTTTGAAAGCAGCCGCTTCGGCAGCCTGCTCCTTGCGAAGCAAGGCGATGAGGGGCAGTCCGTTGTCAACAAAATAGAACTATAAAGAACCGCCCGATTTTTTCCTTAAAACTTCTCTTTCGTAAACAGACGGAAGAAGCAGGCGCAATCGTCCAGCCAGCGCGAATTGCGTTTCAGCCATGCGTTTTCGGCATTCACTTCCAGATCGCACGTGCTTGTGCCGTGGTATCCCTGCGGATACACGTGCAATTCGTACGGAATCTTGCGCTTCGCCAGCTGCAACGCAAACAGCAGCGAATTTTCCGAAGGCACGCAGTTATCTTCCGCCGTCGTCCAGAGGAACGCGGGCGGCGTGTTTTCCGAAACCGATTCGTCCAGATTCAGTTTTTTCAGAAGCTCCGTTTTCGCCTCTTCGGTATAGCCCTGCAGCAAGTTCTCGTGCGAACCGGCATACCCCGTTTTCTCGGAAATTACGGCATACGACAGCCCCACCGCCAACGGCTTGCAATCCAGCTTCTGCCCGGTAATCTCTTCGATGTTCTGCCACTCCACGGCAAGGTCCGCCGTCAGATGTCCGCCCGCGGAAAATCCCACCACAAACACCTCTTCGGGGTTCACGTGCATTTCCTTCGCGTGCTTTTTTACATAGTCCGTCGCCGCGGCAAGTTCCGTCAGCTGTTCGGGGTACGCATATTCGCCGACCGAAGCCGTCAGATACGTTAAAATAAACGTCTGAAACCCGCGCGCAAGAAATCCGGAAGCCACAGGCTCGCCCTCGCGCTTGCTCACCATCCAGTATCCCCCGCCCGGCACCACGATGACGGCAGGTCTTGTCCACGCTTCGTTCGCCGCGGGGTCGTCGTATACGTCGCCGCACAGAATCGCCGTCAGCTTACCGCCTTCCGTGCCGTATTCTTTTTTTAAATCCACTTCGAAAGTTTTCATAATCCAACCTCTTTTCCTTATTTCTTCAAAGCCGCAGCTTTGTGTTTTTCTGTTTTTCCGTCGGCGCAAAAGCAATCGTCGTGCCCGCGTCCTCCGGGCGGAACGTATTCAAAACGCGTATCGGAATTCCCGCGCCGCAGGCAATCGCCGCCGCTTCGCCGTGCAGTACGCCCGCACCCGATTCCGCGCGGAACCGCGCCGCAAATTCCGCATACGTCAAAAACGGCAGCGCCGCCGCCCGCGGCTGCGTTTTCGGGTTTTCCGTAAACACGCCGCTTACGTCCGTCCAGTTTTCGTACAGGTCGGCACGCACGCCCCGCGCAATCACCGCCCCCGTAATATCCCCGCCGCCGCGGGGAAACGTATGTATTCCGCCGTGCGCGTCCGCGCCGTAAAAACCGGGAATCACCGCGCGCTTCATGCCGCCAAGCCGCCCCCGCACGATTTCGTACGTCTTTTCGTCCAACCGTCCGTCGGGGGAAAAACGTATCGTTTCTTCCGCGTCCGCAAACGGCATGCCCAGAAGATACGCGAAAATTTTCGCCGAAAGATACTCCCCGCGCGAAGCCGCGTACGCCTCGTCTCCGCCCCGAAAAATTTTCTCCTCTATGCCGTCCAGTTCCGCTTTCAGTCCGTTTAAAAACCGCCCGTCCGCCGCCGTTTCGCGGGCAAGCGATAAAAATCTGCCGCGCACCTCGCCGAACGCCCGTTTAAAATCGCCGGAGCGGTTTTCTTTCGCCGCACCCGCCGCCACATACAATACGTCCGTGATTTTCGTATCGCCTTCGAATCGCTTTCCGGGCGCCGAAACCACGATGTATCGCCGCGCCTCGTCGCTTTTTATAATTGCCTGCACGCGCTTTGCCGCGTTTCCGTCCGCCACGGACGTCCCGCCGAATTTGCATACGATTTTTTCCATGCCGCTTTTTACCGCCCCGATAGTCTTTCGCCGAATCGGCTATACTATCAGTATATGCGGCGCGAGAGCCCGAAAGGCACCCGCATTTTTGCGGACGGACTGCTTACCGGGCGGGCGGCGCCGTCGCGGCACTTATTATACGGCGACAAACCGCGCCTGCCGTGCATACCGGCGGCAAACCGCGCGGCAAAACGGCGGCAAAACCGAAACAAATTTACATATTCAGCATCATCGCGGCAAGCACCGCCAGCGCCAGACAAACCAGCTTAATCCACAATTTTTCAACGAAAACGCTTTTCAAAAATTTCACGAATTTCATTTCACGATTCCTCTCGACTTTTTATCCGCAAGCGGCAGTTCCTGCCAGTAATAATCGCGCAGCGCCGAAAGCAGCATGTCGTAATCGGCGTACCGCTGCACGTTGCCCTGCTTGATGATGGAAATAATGCCCGTCTCTTCCGAAACCACCAGCGATACCACGTTGGCAACTTCCGTAATGCCGATGCCCGCGCGATGCCGCGTACCGAAATCTTTGGGGTAGTTCGTTTTCTGCGTCAGCGGCAGAAAGCACCCCGCCGCCTGAATCTTATGCCCCTTTAAAATCATGGCGCCGTCGTGCAAAGGCGCTTTCGGGAAGAAAATTCCCTCGATCAGCTGCGTGGAAATATCCGCGTCCGTCCTGACGCCGCTCTGCAAAACCTGCTTCGGCAGATTTCCCTTCGAAAGCACGATCAGCGCTCCCACGTTGTTTTTGGACATATTCTGCAGCGCGCGGATAATATCGGCGATGCACCGCTCCGCCGATTCGGTGCCGGGCACGCTGTCTTTCGCGGAAATCATTTCGCTCAGTTTCGTCTTATCCGTATGCGAATCCCAGAGGCTCTTTTTGATTTCCACGTTGAACATAATCAGCATAAACGCGGAAAGAATCAGCAAAAAGTACAGATAGAACTGCGCGTCCAAAAAGTCCACCGCGTACGAAAGCACGCCCACGATAACAATCATCGCCCAGTAAGCGATCATCATGCGCGTGGCGTCGTTGTCTTTCAACATTCGCGATACGAACGTAAACATCAGAAACAACGCCGCGATTTCCGCAACGTAGATTCCCCGAAAGTCCGTAAAAAATTCGCCCGCGCTCTTCGCCCATGCGGCAAAGCCCGTCGCTTCCGCCAGAAGCATATTCGCCATATCCTTTCCTCCGTTTCTTTTCCTTCGTAACTCTTAAGCGCGTTTTCTTCCGCGCCCGTTCAGTCGCCAAGAAGCAATTTCGCTTTCGCTTCCTTGAACGCCGCGCCCGCCGTCAGGGCGCCGCTTCTTATTCTGCCCAGCGCCGAAAACAGATACTCGTAGCATTCGTACACTTTTTTTCTGCCCGTTTCGCCCGCCTGCCTGCGGTTCTTTTTCACCGCGTATTCGTTCATGCCGAGGTTTGCCGCAATCTCTTTCTCGCTTCCCGAAGCCGTACTCACCTCGTACAGCGTTCTGAAATACGAACATAAAGAAGAAATCAGCGCGTTCTCGTCGAATCCCTTCGTAAACAGCTCCGAAGAAATCCTTTCAAACTTCTCCGTGTTCTTCGCCGCCAGCGCGTTGGAAAGCTCGTAAATCTTATACGCGCTGTCCGGGTATACGATTTCGTCCACAATCCCGTCCGAAAGCGGCTCGCCTTTCGCCTGACAGTACAATATCAGCTTTTCCGTCTCCTTCGAAATGCGGCTCATATCATACACGCAGTATTCCGCAATCTTGCCGCAGGTAGCCGCGTCCGCCGCCACCCCCGCGCGTTTCAGAGTCAGAAATATCCACTTCACCACCGTCTGTTCGTCGCTTTTTCCGCAATCCACAACGGTGATTCCCTTTTTCGAAGAAAGCTTCGCCGCGCCGTTTTTCGTTTTCGCCGCGTTCACGATCGCCACCGTTACCCCCGGCGCGGGGTTTTCAACCACGGGTTTCAGCACGGACTCGTATTCCTTTTCCGTCGGATACCATTCCGTAACCCGCACCAGCCTCCGTTCGCTTAAAAACGGATAGGAAGCGCACGCCGAAACAAACGCGTTTTTATTGTTTTTCAGCGCCGCGCCCTCAAACGTGGCGTAATCCAGCGTTTTATCCGCCACGAAACGGCTGAGCAGCAGATTCACGCCGCCGTCGCGGAAGTACACCTCTTCGCCCTCGAAGAGATATACGCTCTGCGCCCCGTTTTCGTCGGTAAATTTTCTGAAATCCACGTATTTCATAGCAGTATTATAGCACACATCTTTGTAAAACGCAAGAATCCGCGCCGCGCTTTCGCTATTTTTTACAGGAAAAACCCGGCGGAAAATACAAGCAGCCCCGCAAAAATCCCCGCCACCCGCACACGGTAGCGCAAATTCACCTTATCCCCCGCGCAAAGACACGCCCCGTAATACCCGGCAAGCGAAACCGCCGAAAACGGAATTTCTATCGCGAACGCCGAAAAATCCGCCGCATAAAACAGCGTGCTCAACCCCGAAAGCGCCAGAGACGGCAGATACAACGCCGCGCCCGCCAATGGCGGCACCGCCGCGGCAACCGCTGCAAGCGCCAGAAACACGGGAAACGCCGCCGAAACAAGCGGCACGATTAAAACGTTCAGAAGCAGCGAAGCCCCCGATACGTACCCGAAACAACGGCACATCACGGGCAGCGTTACCGCCGTTGCGCCCAGCGATACCGAAACCGCCGCCACCGCCCCGCGAAGCGTTTTTCTTCCTCTGCCCCGCGCGGGAATCCACGCCGAAAGCAGCCGCGAAATCACGGGCGACAAACTTAAAATCCCCGCCACGGCGCCGAACGAAAGCAGAAATCCCGTGTCGAAAATCGCCGCGGGCGATACCAACAGCACCAACGCCGCCGCTTTGCCCATGCTCTCCGCCGAATCGCGCTTGCTGCCGAACAATTTATCCGCATAAAACGCAAGACACATCACGATCGCGCGCGCCACGCTTGCCGAAAACCCGCAGATCCCCCCGTAAAACGCCAGCACGCCCGCCGCTATCAGCCATTTCGCCGCACCCGGCAACGCGCGCCGTTTCGAAAAAATCGCCGATAAAAACGCGAACAACGCGCCCACGTGCAAGCCCGAAACCGCAAAAATATGCGCCACGCCGCCGTAACGGAAGCTATCCAGCAGCTCGCCGTCCATCTCCGCCGTATCGCCCGTCAAAACCGCCGCGCCCAGCGCGTACGCGTCGGGCGAAGCCGACTTCTTCAACGCCTCCTTCAACCGCAGCCGTATGCGCGTAAACAGCCCCGCGGCGTTGCCGATCACGCGGAAGTTTTTGCAAGCCGCCGCTTCGTAACGCATATCCCGCCGCCATTCGTAGGCGCGGTTTTCTCTCCCGTTTTCCTCGTCCGTCCAGGCGGTATTCGCCGAAATTTCCGCGTTGAACGCCACCATACTCCCCTCGTCCGCGATTTCCTTGCTTTCCGCCGCGTAAATATACAACGCCAGTTTTCCCTCTGCCGCGCGCCCGTCGAACGATACGTTTTTCAGCACATACCACACGCCTTTGTCCGTTTCGCGCGATTCTTCCACCAGCGCCGTTACGTACGTTATTCCGCTTACGTCCGCCGCCGATTCGTACCGCGCCGCGTACAGATAAAAATCGCCTGCGCCTGCGAAAAAGCCGACGCACACGGCGAAAAACCGCGCCAGCCGCACCCGCAACCGTTTTACCGGATGTTCCGCCGCTTCGTCTCCGAGGGTAAAACACGCGCAAAGCGCCGCGAAAATCAGCCCCGCCGTAAGCGGCGCCGCCGCGGCGCGCGCCCCGTAAAAACGCAACTTTACGGCAAACAGAATACCGACGGCAATCGCAACCGCACACGACAAAGCGGGACGGAAATTAAACAGCCGTCCCGCAAATATTCTATGCCAACCGCGCGCGGAAACATTCCCGCACTTTTCCCCGACTTTCGTAAAAATCCCCCCGGATTACGCCAGAAACTTTTCCACCAACGTCAGAATCGCCGATTTCTGTTCGGGCGTCAGTTTTTTGAAATGCTGCATCAGCTCCATATCCTGCTTGTACTGCGCGGGGTCGTGATAGAAAAATTCTTCGGGCGTTTTCCCGCACACTTCAATCATATCCAGCAGCGCCGAAAGCGACGGCTCGAAACCGCCTTTCTGTGCTTCAAGCGCATTGATATAGCTTCCGCTTTTTCCTATCCGCCCGCTGAGCTCACGTGCAGACAAATTTGCTTCGGTTCGCATCTGGCTTATGCGAAGTATAATTTCTTGAATCGACATTCTTAGCTCCTATAAACATATTATAGAAGTTAATGATTGAAAATATGATTAGTATCAAACAGTAATATCGTGTGTTACTCGATATTTTGGCAAATATCAATAATAATATGGTGTAACACAAATATATATATAAGCAAAAAAGGCTTCCCCTTGCCTGCTGAAAATTCAGTACCTTCATTTTCTTCGGCAAAAATTGTCAGCCACTTTGTGTCTTCCCCTTGCCTGCTGAAAATTCAGCCTTTTTCAAGGCTTCCCCTTGGGGGGAAGCTGTCAACGTAGTTGACTGATGAGGGGCGTAGCCCATTTTTGATTTTCTGAATATTTTCAACAAAAAATTTCTGAAAATCAAGGGGCGCATCTTGTTTTCTCATAGCCGACATCGGCGACAGGCAAGACAGACAAAGCGCCTTTCAAACGCAAAATAGCGTTTCTTCTTTTATTTCAAGTATATCGTTATGCAGCTGCCCCTCATTCGTCTGCAGCTGCGCTTCATCCACCTTCCCCCCAAAGGGAAGGCTGAAATTACGGCAATCATCCGCCGCTTTCCGTCAATCCCCCTCTTCCGCCTGCGGCACAAATTTTTCATAGCCGCCGCTGCCGTGGCGCACGCACCGCGACACTCTGGAAAGCGTTGCCGAAGAAATATTCGTGGCGGCAATCACTTCCGCATACGTTTTTCCCGCTTTTAAAAGCTGCGCCGCTTTCGCCCGCTGCGCCATCTGCTCAGCTTCCGTGTACGTGCACAAATCTTCCAGCAGCGCCTTTACGTCCTCCGCCGTTTTGCACGCAAGAAAAGTTTCGTAAAGCACCTTTTCCATTTCCGTTTCCTGTTGTTGCGTTTTCACCATAATTCAACCTCTGCCCCCCTTATTTGTTTTTTCCGCCGTCGATGAACGCTTTGAAAAGCTCGCTTTTCGGGGCGCCGAACGCCTCCGCCGCGTTGCCGCTTTCCTCCGCTTTTCCCTCGTGCAAAAATAAAAGTTCGTCCGCCACGCTCCGCGCAAACTCCATTTCGTGCGTTACCACAATCATCGTGCGCCCCTCCGCTTTCAGCTCGTTGATCAGCGCCGAAATTTCGCCCGTCAGGTGCGGGTCCAGCGCGGAAGTCGGCTCGTCGAAGCACAGAATTTTCGGTTGCAACGCCAAAGCGCGCGCAATCGCCACGCGCTGTTGTTGCCCGCCCGAAAGCTCGCACGGGTAGGCGGCGCATTTTTCCGCCAGTCCCACTTTTTCCAGCAGCCGCTGCGCGTTCTCGTCGTTTTTCGCCCTGATTTGTTTTTTCAGCGCGCTTTTTTCTTTGCGCGGCAATTTCTCGTTTTTCAGCGCCCGAAGCTCGCTTAAATCCGCCGCCAAAGAAACGTTCCGCTTCGCCGTGTACTGCGGAAACAGCTGAAAATTCTGAAACACCAGCGTAAAATCCCTGTTTTCCGCGCCCGCGCCGTTCTCCGCCGCGCGCTTCTTCTTTTTCGGCTTTTTGCCGCCGTTTTCCGCATTTTCTTCGGTCGTCGCGCCGAAATTCGTGGTAACGCCGTCTACCGTAACGCTGCCGCCGTCCGCCTCTTCCAGCCCGTTCAGGCAGCGCAGCAACGTTGTTTTGCCATTGCCGGACGAACCGATTACGGCAAGCACCTTTCCCTTTTCCAGCGAGAACGAAACGCCTTTCAGCACCTGCGTGCCGCCGAAATTTTTCCGTATATCCCGCACTTCTAAAAACGCCATGTTTTCACCCGTTACACCTTATAGTACGAAAGCTTCTTTTCAAGATACCCGAAAAGCAACGTCAGCGCGCCCACGGCGGCAAGATAAAATGCCCCCGTGTAGAAAAGCGGCCATATCAGCGCCTTGCTGGCAAACCTGTCCGCCACTTTAATGATTTCCACCACGCCGATCACGCGCGCCAGCGCGGTATCTTTCACCAGCGTAATCACCTCGTTGCTCATCGGCGCAAGAATGTTTTTTATCACCTGCGCCAGAATCACCTTGCGGAAAATTTCGCCCTTCGACATGCCCAGCACTTTACCCGCCTCGTACTGCCCTTTGGGGATGCTCTGAATACCGCCGCGGTAAATTTCCGAAAAATAGCAGGCGTAATTGATGGCGAACGCTATCAGCGTTGCGATGAACGCCCCGCCGAATTCGATGCCGTAGCTGAAATACAGCTTGTTATCCAGCTTCCCCCAGAAATTGGCGCCGGAAGCGGAAAAATAGCGCGGCAGATAGTAAATCACGAATAATTGAAGCATTAACGGCACGCCGCGGATAATCCACACAAACGTCTTGGAAACGCACCGCAGGGGCTTGAATCTGCTCATCGAACAAAAGCAGATCGCAAGCCCCAGAGGTATCGCTATCAGAAGCGTTAAGATAAACAGCAGCCCCGTTACGGCAAAGCCTTTCAGAAGGCTTTGCGTAACCTGTAAAAACGTCATTTCAAAATTTTTCCTTGTGTAAAATTTCTTGTTTATTTCGTAAGCAGAAGCGAATTCGTCAGCCCGTATTTTTCGGCAAGCGCCTCCGCAAAACCGTTCTCGGCAAGCGTTTTAAACACGTCGTTCACTTTCGCGGTAAGCTCGCTGCCCTTTTTGAATCCCACGGCGTATTCCTCTTTTTCGATGGAGATGCCCTCGTTTATAACAAGGTTGGTATAATCGCCCTTGCCCGCCAGCTTCTGCGCCAGCAATACGTCCACGATCGCGTACTGCGCCGTGCCCGTGTTCACCGCTTTAATCGCGTCCATCTGCGAGGTTACGTCCTTTTTGTTGATGGTAACGCCCTCGATGCCGCTCACGTACGATTCGCCCGCGGAACCCGCTTCGAACGCCACCGATTTGCCGTCGAACTGCGCCGCGTCGGTCAGCTCCGTTTCGTTCGCGCCGCGCACCACGCATTGCGCGTTCTGCATATACGGCACCGAGAAATCGATTTTATCGCTTCTGTTCGTGCCGTCGTCGTCCGCGCAGTTCCAGGTGAAGCCGTTCCAGATGCAGTCGATCGTGCCGCCGTCCAGCTCCATATATTTGTTGCCCCACTCGATTTCCTTGAAGCGCACGGTGTAGCCGAGGCGAGTGAACGTTTCCTGCGCCAGCTCGGTATCGAAGCCCGTCAGTACGCCGTTTTCGTCTTTATAGTTCATCGGCTCGTAATCGGTGTAACCCACCACCAGCACGTTTTCCGTTTTCTCTTCCTTGCAAGCCGCGCCCGCAAACCCGAATGCAAATACGCTTGCCGCCGCAAGCACGCCCGCCATCAGTTTCATGCCTTTTTTCATTTTTGTAACTCCTCTCTTTTTCGATTCGATTTTTTGCTTTGCTTTAACGATTTATCGCTTTAACGCGCTAAAGCGATTATGGGTATATTATAGCGCGTCGAAAAATAAAAGTAAAGCGTTTTTAAGGCAAAAAGTGTAAAAAATCAAAAAAAATTTGTCTGAAATCGGCGGTTTCGTGTTTGAAATCGGCGGAAATCAGGCAAATTTTCGGTAATTTTCGGGGTTTTTTTCGCCTTTTTTCAGGCATTTTTACACGTTTTTACGTACGGTTTTGCGCATTACCACGCCGAGGTACGAAGCCAGCGCTATCTTTAAAAGGTCGGGCAGAATAAACGGCACCACGCACACGGAAAGCACGTACCCGATGGATTTTTCGGCGCCTTTCAGCGCGAACAGCCCGATGAACCACGCCGAGCCGAACGTATAGCAAACAACCGTGCCGAGAAACGAAGCGATGGCGAAAACAAGGAAATATCTGCGCGCACCGCCGCGTTTTTCCGCGGGTTTCAAGCCGTTTTCGTTGCGTTTTTCAAAGGTTTTTATGATGGTTGCCATCAAAGCGGACATCGGCAGAAATCCCACGATATAGCCGCCCGTGGGGCTTACGAGGCTTGCCGTAGCGCCGAATTTGGAGAACACCGGCACGCCGACGAGTCCTAAAAACACGTACACGGCAACCGCCGCCACGCCGTCGAAGCCCAGCGCGATCGAAGCCAGCATCACCGCCAGCGTCTGCAGCGTGATGGGCACGCCGCCCGGCAGCGGAATGGAAATCTGCGCGCACACCGCCATCAGCGCCGTAAACAGCGCGATGCGGGCAAGGCGTTTCGCGCCGCCGCGAGAATGGAGTTTTACCTGTTTCGTTTCGTTCGTCATATGTTTTTCCTTAGTTAAGGTATTTTTTCAAATCGTCAACGCGATCGGTGCGCTCCCACGGGAAGCCCTCTCTGCCGAAGTGCCCGTATGCCGCCGTCTGCGCGTACACGGGCGCGCGCAAACCGAGCGTACGGATAATCGCGTACGGACGGAAATCGAATTCTTTCTTTAAAATTTCCGCCAGCCTGTCGTCCGGCAGTTTGCCCGTACCGAACGTATCCACGAACACGGAAACGGGATTCGCCACGCCGATGGCATACGCCACCTGAATTTCCATTTTATCCGCAAGCCCCGCCGCCACGGCGTTTTTCGCCGCGTAACGGCAGAAGTACGTGGCGCTTCTGTCCACCTTGGTGGGATCCTTGCCGGAAAACGAACCGCCGCCGTGCGCGCACATGCCGCCGTACGTATCCACGATGATTTTTCTGCCCGTCAGCCCCGAATCGCCTTCGGGTCCGCCGATTTCGAAACGCCCCGTGGGGTTGATGAAATATTTCGTGTTTTCGTCGGCGTAGTCTTTCACCACCTCGTCGATGACGAATTTTTTGACGTCTTTGCGTAATTGTTCCTGCGAGACGGCTTCGTTGTGCTGGGCGGAAACCACCACGGTATCCACGCGCACGGGCGCGCCGCCGTTATATTCTACGGTAACCTGCGTTTTGCCGTCGGGGCGGAGATAGGAAAGTTTCCCGCTCTTTCTTACTTCGGCAAGGCGCATGGAAAGCTTGTGCGCAAGCATGACGGGCAACGGCATCAATTCCGCCGTTTCGCGGCAGGCATAGCCGAACATCATGCCCTGATCGCCCGCGCCGAGCGTTGCGGCTTCGTCCGTTTCTTCGCCCGATTTCTTTTCCGCGGAATCGTTTACGCCGAGCGCGATATCCGCCGACTGACCGTGCACCGCGAGCGTGATTTTCACCGTATCGGCATTGAACGAGCCGAACGTGTACCCGATTTTACGGATGGTTTCGCGCGCGACGGCTTCGTAATCGACGACGGCGTTTGCCGTAACTTCGCCCATGATTAAAAGTCCGTCGTATGCGGCGCAACATTCGATTGCGGCGCGCGCCGCGGGATCCTGCTTTAAAATTGCGTCTAAAACGGCGTCCGCGATCTGATCGCAGACTTTATCGGGATGCCCCTCCGTAACGCTTTCGCTGGTAAAAAACTTTTTCATGTAAAAAATCCTCTTTTTAACATAGTTGTATGCAGCAGGGATACGAATATCCGTTCTGCGTGAAAAATGCGCCTGCGACGACTTTTTCCGCAAAAAATCGCCCCCGAAAAGGCGAAACGGAAAACGATGGCCTCGCAAGGAATTCTATTATAGCACCGCGGAGCAAAAAAGTCAACGAAAAGTGCGCGCCTGCGCAAACGTTCATAAAAACATTTGACGCGCCCGCGGCGTTTTTAATTGCTTTTTCCGCGCGGCTCTGCTATAATGTTGTTTATGGCGACTTTGATTGAAAAATGCTTTGCGTGCCCCGTGAAATGCGGCGCGAAGCGGACGGAACGCGCGGGATACTGTAACGTACAGGGCTTAAAAATCGCGAAATATTATCTGCACCCATTCGAAGAGCCGTGCATTTCCTTTAACAAAGGCAGCGGCACGATTTTTTTTACGGGCTGCAATTTAAAGTGCGTGTTCTGCCAGAATTACGAACTTTCGCGCGCGGCGCGCGGCATGGAAATTACTCCCGCGCGGCTTGCCGATATTTTCCGCGAGCTGGAAGACGAGGGCGCGGACAATATTTCGCTGGTAACCCCCTCGCACCTGATTTACGAGATAGAAAAAGCGTTTCGGCTGTACCGTCCGAAAATCCCCGTGGTGTACAATTCCGGCGGGTACGACAGCGTGGAAAGCCTGAAGCGCATCGACGAATATGTTTCCGTTTATCTGCCCGACATGAAGTGGAAATCGGAATACCTTTCCAAACGATATTCGGGCAGAAGCGATTACTTCGACGTGGCGGCGAAAGCGATAGCGTTTATGGCGGACAAGCCCCTGCTTTTCGAAGAACCGGCGGCGGACGAAGCGCCGCGCGCGGACGGCGTGAAAAAGATGCTTTCCGGGCTGATTGTGCGGCACATGGTGATGCCGATGGGCGTAACCGACACGCTGGCGATTTTAAAATGGTTTAAAAACGAGCTGCCGGATACGGCGTACCTTTCGCTGATGAGCCAGTACACGCCGTTCGGCGACATCGAAGCTTTTCCCGAACTGAAACGCGGCGTTACGGCGCGCGAATACAACGAAGCCGTAAACGCGGCGTTCGCCCTCGGCATTACGAATATTTTTGTACAGAAGCGCTCCTCTTCGGGCGAAAAATACATCCCGAAATGGGATTACTGACGGCGCCTCGCCTCTGCGGCGGGAAAGCGTGCGGCTTTACAACCCGATTTTCAGTTTTGCGAGACGGCGGGCAAGCGCCGCCGCACGCGACGGGGTTGCATAAGTCAGTTCGGCTTCAAGCGCGCGGATTTTTTTCAATCTTTTTCCGATATTCATTGCAGGCACAGTTTGTGCAGAAAACGGCGGTAGTATTATGTTGATTACGGCGGAAAATTTAAATTTCGGGTATGCGGGCGAGCCTCTTTTGGAGGGGCTTTGCTTTACGCTGAACGAGGGCGAACGCGCGGGCGTCGTGGGCGGGAACGGCGAGGGAAAAACCACGCTGATCCGCCTGATTTTAGGCGAGTTGACGCCCGACAGCGGCACGCTTTTCAAAAAGAACGGCATACGCATCGGCTACCTTGCGCAAAACGGCGGGTATGATTCCGAAAATACGGCGTACGAGGAAATGCGCGGCGTATTTGCCGAGGACATACGGCTTCTGGAAGCGCTTTCGGAAACGGAAGAAGAAATTTCGCGCTGCGCCGCGCACGACAGGAAATTTGCGGAACTTTCGGCGCGTTACGAAAGCCTTACGAAGCGCGTTGCCGCGCGGGATTCGTACAATTTCGAAGTGAAGCTGAAAACCGTGCTGAACGGCATGGGATTTTCCGAACGGTACGAACAGAAAATTTCGACGATGAGCGGCGGCGAAAAAACGCGGCTGAAACTCTGCCGTCTGCTGCTGGAAGAGCCTGAACTGTTGATTCTGGACGAGCCGACCAACCACCTCGACATCAAAACGGTGTTCTTTCTGGAGGACTATCTTGCTTCATACAAAGGCGCGCTGTTCACCGTTTCGCACGACCGTTTCTTTCTGGACCGCACGGTGAAAACGATTTTCGAAATAGAAAACAAGCGGTTGAGCTCATTCAAAGGCAATTACACGGCGTACAAGAAGCTGAAAGCGGATAAAATCGCACGGGAAGAAAAAGAGTACGAGGCGTACCTCGAAGAGACGAAAAAACTGCAGGCGTTCATCGATAAAAACCGCGTGCGCGCCACTTCCGCCCGCGCCGCGCAGGACCGCGTAAAAAAATTAGAGGCATTGGAAGTGAAGGAAAAACCGTTTGTTCCGCCCGCACCGCCCGCGTTTTCGTTCACGTACGACGTCCCCTCTTACGAAAACGTACTGGACGGGGAAAATTTTACCGTGGAAGCGGGCGGAAAAGTGTTGCTGAAAGACGCCTGTTTTTCGCTGAAACGGGGAGATAAATTTGCGATTGTGGGCGAAAACGGCACGGGGAAATCTACCTTCGTGAAAGAAATCGTGCGCGGTAAGAACAGAAATCTGCGGCTGGGAAGATTTGTGAAAATCGGTTATTACGACCAGGAAAACGCGGAGCTGAACGGCGACGAGACGGTGCTTTCGGAACTTTGGGGGCGGCGCGTGCTTTCCGACCAGACCTCCGTGAGAAAAGACCTGGCGCGGGCGGGGCTTTCCGCCGAGGACGTGTACAAAAACGTTTCCGCGCTTTCCGGCGGGGAACGGGCGAAACTTGCGCTTGCGGTGCTGGAAAACGAGCACGGCAATTTTCTGATTCTGGACGAGCCGACCAACCACCTCGACCTGCCGGCGCGAGAGGCGCTGGAAAAGGCGTTGCGGGCGTTTGACGGCACGCTGTTAATCGTTTCGCACGACCGATATTTCATCGAAGCCGTGGCGGGCGGCATTGCGGAAATAGAAAATCGGGCGCTGACGTGCTACCGCGGCGGGTACGAAGCGTATCTCGCGAAGAAGCGCGAAGCGGCGGCGATTGCGGCGAAAGAACGGGAAGAAAAGGAAAAAGCAGCGTACCTGTACGCGCGCGAACAGAAAAAAGCTTCTTCGCATCAGAGCCGCGAAGAACGCGCGGCGGAAGCGAAGCGGCGGCAGAAAACAAGCGAAATCGAAAAACTTGTGGCGGCGCTGGAAGCCGAAGAAGCGACGCTGACGGAAGAAATTTCCACGCCCGCAATCGCGCAGAATTACCCCGAATTGCAGAAGCGTTGCGCGCGGCTGGAAGAAGTGCACAAGGCTTTGGACGAGGCTTACGCCGAATACGAAAAGTATATCTGAGGCACACCGTATTCTTCCGGGGAGTGCCGGTTTTATCCGGATTTGTAGCCGGATTGTTATCGAATTGTCGCCGGATTGTTGCGGCGTGCGGGAATCGCGCGCCGTATTTTTTTATATAAAAGCACAATTTTTTCTCTGCTTTTCCGTACGGCGGACATGATTTTCCGGTACGGCGGAGCGGTTTCGCGGAAAGCGCCCTCGAGTTGACAAAATCCGACAAAACACGCGCAAAAATTTATCGTATAATTGTTTTCGCGGCAACGAGGCGGAAAAAGGAGGCGCGGAAAATGGCAAGAAAAATCGTGATTACGGGCGGCAAAGGCGGTACGGGGAAAACCGTAACGGCGTGTCTGCTGGCGGCAAGGCTGGCGGCGCGCGGCGAACGCACGATTGTCTGCGACGCCGATTTTTCGCTTTGCAACGCGCACCTTGTTTCCGATCTTGCCGACCTGATTGTTTACGACGTAATCGACGTGCTGGAGGGACGGTGCCGCGCAAAGCAGGCGCTGGTGCAACACCCCCTGCTGCCGAATTTTTATCTGCTTTCCGCCGTACATTCCGCGCCCGAACGGTACGTATCGCCGCAGTCGCTGAAAGCGGTGCTCGATTCGCTCTCCCCTACGTTCGATTATATCGTGATCGATTCGCCGTCGGGGGCGGACGAGGGGTTTCACCGCGCGGCGGCGTGCGCGGACGAGGCGATGATTCTGACCACACCCGACCTGACCGCCGTAACCGACGCGGACAAGGTTGCGGGGCTGCTGAAAAGCTATGCGATGAAAAACGTTTATCTTGCCGTGAACCGCGTGCGCGGGGATTTGGTGATGAACGAGAAAACGCTTTCGCCGTGGGAAATTTCGAAGCTGTTGAAACTGCCGCTGATCGGCGTGATTCCCGAAAACGACAAGGTGGTGCGCAGCGGGCTGAAAGACCCTTTGGGGTGTTTTTCGATGCTGGCGGACGCGCTGACGGGAAAGACGAAAAACGGGAAAATCAGATATTACGACGTTACGGCACCCTTTTCGGGCGCGTTCGGCGGGCTGAAAAAACACTGGCGCGGAAAATTGTGAGTTTCTGTACGGCGTAGGCTTTTTGCTGCTTTTACGCCGCGGCGTACGCAGTGTTTGCATCACCGTATGTTGCCGCAAGGCGTTGCGGCGGGGTATGGTGCGAACGAACGCAATTTTTTAAGCGTTTTTGCAAGCGTTTTCCGGTGTTTGAGGGAGATGAATCTGTATGAAAAAAATTGAATTTACGGAAAATTTCGAACAGGCGAACAGGATTATCGAAGGCGAGAAAGCGGTGCTTTCCGACGGCTGCCGCGGGCTGATTCTGCAGGATTTATCCGCCACCCTGTCGCGGTATTTCGAACTTTCGTCGGTGCCGGAAATGAGGCTGACGCCCGCGGAAAAAGGATTTGAGGTGAGCTTGGAATTTTCTGCCGCGATAATTAAAAAATTCAACGTTCTGAAATAAAGACCCTGCTCTTTGCGTTTTTTCGCGAAAAAAAGTCGTAACAAATTGCCCTGCTTTGTAATGACAGACTATGACAAACCCGCTTCGGGAGCTTAAATGAATGCCGCAGCGCGGACGGAAATTGTTAATGATTTTGAAATTTACTTATTTTGTTTTTGCCGCCATCCGAAAGGGTTTTTCGGTGATTTTTGATAAATTGCTTTTAATCTTTGCCGACGATTGCTACGATTTCAGCCGCGGCTGTTCAAAAACTCCGTGATTCGTCGGACGCGTTCAATAATTCTTGACATCGTTCGGGGAATATTGTATAATGATAATATATTCCGCGCGGCGACGGAGCGATGAAACACGCGACGAGGCGGAAGAAAAAAACTTTACGGAGATAAGAATTATGGGTAAAGCGAAATTTATTATTGCGACGGATTCTACTGGCGAAATGCCTCTTGAATATTACAAGGAGCACGGCATCGAGCGGGTTTGCCTCGGTTTTGTGATGGACAACGTGAACTACGAGGGCGAGGATGGGCTGCCCATCGATCTGGACGTGTTTTACAAAGAATTGGCGGCGGGCAAAAAGCCTACGACTTATCAGGTTACCGCCGAGCAGGCGAAAGCGCATCTGCTGCCCTATGTGAAAGCGGGCAACGACGTGCTTGTGAGCGCGTTTTCTTCGGGGCTTTCGGGTACGTACGGCAGTTTCTGCGTGGCGGCGAAAGAACTTTCGGAAGAATTTCCCGAACGGAAAATTATGGTGATCGATTCGTTGTGCGCGTCTTTGGGGCACGGGCTGTTTCTGCACTATCTTGTGGAAAAGGCGGAATCGGGCGCGAGCATCGAGGAAACGTACGAATACGGCATGAATCTGCGCCTGCATATCTGCCATTGTTTTACGGTGAACGATTTATTCCAGCTGAAACGCGGCGGGCGGGTTTCCTCTACCGTTGCCGTGATCGGTTCGCTGCTGAACATCAAGCCCGTGATGAGAGTGGACGACGAAGGGCATCTGGTGCCTGTGGGGCGCGGCGTGATGGGAAGAAAAAAATCGATTACCACGATTTTCAACAACATGGTCGCTCAGCAAGATTTGCAGCCCGGCGACCCCGTGTATATCGTGCAGGCGGTTTGCCGAGACGACGCCGAATACCTGAAAAAACTGGTGCAGGATAAATTCCCCGGACACGAAGTGTTTATCGGAGACCTCTCCCCCGTCATCGGTTCGCATTCCGGATTGGGCACTTTGGCGATCTTCTTCCGCGGCACGGCGAGATAAAGGCGGTACGGCGAAATTAAAAAAGCAACGGCGATAGTTAAAATGCGGCAACAGTAAAAACGACGGCAACAGCAAAAATGACGGCGGAAAATTTTTTTGTTTTTCCGCCGCGTTTTTTGCGATGCGCCAAGAAAATCGTTGATTTTTTACGCGGTACGTGGTATAATAAATAAAACATGCGGAGGCATATCGAAGCGGTCATAACGAGGCGGTCTTGAAAGGCACTTTATTTCAGGTGGTCAAAACGATACCGAAATTTCTACAAACTTTCTCGGAAATAGAATTTGCTTTCGTAAAAAGCCTTGATTTTACTGTTTTTATGTGATATAATATTTAGACATTAAAGCAGTCAAAACGACAGTAAATTTTCTACAAACTTTTTGCAAATGCCGTTTTTTCTACAAATTTTTCTACAAATTTATTTTGTAACAGTCATTTTTTGTAGAACTATGACGGTCATAAAATACACGCAAGCGTTTGCTTGAAAATATACTATAAATAAAAATTTGGAAGGTTGGCAGAGCCCGGTTGAATGCACTCGACTTGAAATCGAACGATGCTCTGAAAAGTATCCGGGGGTTCGAATCCCTCACCTTCCGCCATTAGTGAATAATACGAACACCGAAACAAAATCGGGGTTCGTATTATTCTTTTCTAACGAATATTTCGGCATAAAAGTCGATTTAGACGGCAAAAAGAAGAATCAGCCGGGCGTTTAATCGCTCGGCTTTTTCTATGCCCGAAAACAGGTGCTTGCTATGAAAAACCGTATAATAACTATTTCAAAAGTCCTTACGCCAAAGATATTGCTCCGATTTATCGCCTTTCGTCATTTTCGTTGTAGCACAGTAAAAATCGGAAGTCAACGGGAAAAATTGTCGCTGAAAACTTTAATAATACCAAGAGTCAGACTCGATTTCGAGTTTGGCTCTTTTTTCATTTACGCAACAATTTTGTCCTATTCGTTGACTTCCGGGATTGCGACTTTAACTCGCAGTGACATTTGCTTTTTCCGGTGCTACCCCGTTTATGCCGAAAGGCGAAAAATAAATCGGAGGTAAATCCAAATGAAA
>DLQW01000045.1:0-2415 GCA_002474405.1 Christensenella sp. UBA7597
GTTTGAAAAAGTCGGTTTAAAAGCGGAAAGAATTGAAAATTTCGGCAAAGTTTTACGCGAAAATTTCAGAAAGAAATATGTTGTAGACGAAAGCTTGACGGTGCAAACGCAAACCGCGCTTGCAATGTGTCTGCAACTGAATATTTTTACGGCAAAAGAGGAGAAAGAAGCCTACGCGCAAATGCTTGAAAATATTCGTCGGCAGGGGAATCATTTCAGGGTAGGCGTAATCGGGTATCGGTATTTGTTCGAAACGCTTGCAAAACACGGCGATCAAAATTTATGTTTTCACTTGATTACGCAGAACAGTTTTCCTTCATACGGGTATATTCTCGGAAAGGGTGCGACAACGCTGTGGGAAAGCTTTGAAGAGTACGAACGGAAAGACGGCGAATTGCAACGGAAAGACGGAGTGAAACGGATTCCGTCGTTCAACCATCATTTCTGGGGCGGCGTGCTGGCGTGGATATATCGCTATATCGGCTGGCTGGATATAAAATCGGAAGATACGGTAGAAATCGCGCCGATGATGATAAAAGGCGTGAATCACGCCGAAATTGCATATAACAGAAGCGGAAAAAGCGTTACGATATCTTGGAAACGAACTAACGGGAAACTGCGACTTGATGTAAATAGCTGCGGGTTTAAATGTATATTAAAACACGAGGGAAAAACAATATTGCCGAACGGCGATAGCCGGTTTGAATTTATAATAGAATAATCGTATAATTTTTTCGTAGATAAACAAAAAATTCTTTCTTTTCAAAAATTTGAAGCTGAAAGATTTTTTTTTGTAAAAATTTTTAACAGTATCATACATTGCATATTCTTCGGTGTTATAATAAGCTGACGAAAGAATAGAAAGTCTTAGTCTTGAGAGCAAACTTCGGCAAGGGAAAAAGTCGCAAAAACCACGATTTCGAAAGCAGGTTAATATTTTTGCCATCAACGGCAAAAACGGTCGGTAAGAAGTCGGAAACCGACTTTTACTTTTTCGAAGGAAAAGTTGAAAAAAATGGGAAGGAAATGCCAATTTATTTTTATTGCAAAGATATAGCGGGAAATTCTTAGGTGACTTCAAACACACCGCACGAAGTAACGCCGCCGCTGCTGGATAGTCTTGAAACGTCGTTTTATTCCTCCGATCTGCTTCGCGGCTTAGCGGCGTTAATATCGGGATAAACTGTCGAGAAACAGAAAAAATAAAAAATTTTTCAAAAATCCCGTCAAAATCGTTGACAAACGAAAAAATATGTGGTATATATACGATTGAAGAGAAACAGGAGGTGCGAATATAAAAGCACAAGAAAACTTAAAGCAAACCGCCGGTTACGAACCGGGCAACGAAGCGACGGTGGAAGAAATCGTCGAATTCGAGAAGAATCGGAAAGAGCAAAAGCACGTATACGGCAAGTACGGAACTTTGGCGAAGATTTATCTCGAAGAACACAACCCGGGAAAATACTGGGCGTTGGCGGGAGATTTGCCGCAGTATCTGCACGGCATAGACGAAGCCGCCGAAAGGTTATGGGAAACGATGAACGAAAAGCTTTCCAAAGACGAGCTGTATAAGCATACGGGCGATTATCTTTCCGACGTAAAGAAGGAAAACGAGAAAAAGCAAATTATCGAAGAAGAGATTTTATCTTCGATTGTGTATGTATAGGAAGGAGGTAGTAACGATAATGCGGAAAGTTTTAAAAGGCGCAGTAATCGGGTTGGACAAGACGGCGAGAATTATAGCGGCGTGCGGAATTATCGCGGTAAACGCGGCATTGAATGTGGTCGGCTTGCTGATCGCTTTGATTTGCAGATAAGGAGATAAGAGATGAATAAAAAAGAAAGTACGCCGGCGCGCGAAGCTTGCAGAAGATACGAAGCGAAGAATAAAGAGAAACGCAAGGCGAACAACGCAACGTTTTTCACATTCGTTACGCGTCAGGAAGCGGAAGAAATGACAGAGTTTTTAAAGAAACATAAAATCACAAAGGTAGCCGTTGTAAGAAGGGGCTACGAAGTATTAAAAGCAGAATACGCCGATAAGGAAGAATAAAGAGGGCGTAAAAAGAAAAGGCGTAATACGATACGCGAAACGGCGGTAAACTACTCGGAAAACCGCGCCGAGAGAAATTCAGGAGGAAAAACAACGAAAAGGCAGGAAACACCCGCGTAGCCGAATGGGAATAAACTTAAACGTGCCTGATAGGGCGGCATTTTTGCCCTTTTTCCCAAACCCGCCCTTGAAGTATTCCAATACATCTGCGGGCGCTTGCGTCAAAAATCATCAAAAATGCAGCACTTTCAGGTCGCTATGCGAATTTAGCTGAGCAAATCGCAACTAAGACAAGGCATTTGCGCGCAGTCGTGCAGGCGCACTACAAGTGCAAATAACGTAGTATTAGGCGCGATTTGCCG
>DLQW01000045.1:2480-14526 GCA_002474405.1 Christensenella sp. UBA7597
AAGGGAACGAAGCACAAAACCTTTCGGTTGCGCCGAGAAAAACGGCGTAAACAACAAAATTGAAAGACGAAACGAAGTTTAAGGCGGAAAAAAATACAACGGTGATCGATTTGGAAACAGGAACGCTGTATGAGGGCGAATTTGCTATCCCCGATAGCGTAATCGAGCGGAGTTCGCTGATATTAGCGAATATTCTGCTCGATGATGTGCAAAAGACGGATAAACCGAAGAAGCTGACGCCTAAGAATGTGTTTAAAGTACTACGCCAAACATAATAATTATGCCAGACATAGTACAAAAACGGGTAAAAATGTCAGACATAACACCGAAAAACAGTAAAAAACGGTGTAAAAATGCCTGACATAACACGATTTAAGGAGGTGAAACAATGAAAAAGCGAGTAGTGATCTATGCGAGATTTAGTTCTTACGGTCAGACGGAGCAGTCGATCGAAGGGCAACTTCGCGAGTGCTACGACTTCGCAAGGAGGAACGAATACGCGGTGATCGGCGAGTATATCGACAGAGCGATGACGGGAACGAACGATAAACGCCCGTCTTTTTTGAAAATGATTGACGACAGCAAAAAGAAAACGTTTGATTTTGTTCTCGTGTATCAGCTCGACAGATTTGCGCGAAACAGATACGACAGCGCGAATTATAAAGCGAAGTTAAAGAAAAACGGCGTGCGCGTGTTATCGGCGAAAGAGAGCATTACCGACGACGCGAGCGGCATTCTGGTAGAAGGTATGCTTGAAAGTATGGCGGAATATTATTCCGCGGAACTTTCGCAAAAAGTAAAGCGCGGAATTAAGGAAAGTTTAATCAAAGGCAATTTTATAGGAGGTTACGGTTTGTTCGGGTATTCAATCATAGATAAAAAATGGACGATCAATCCCTACGAAGCGAGAATAGTAAAAGAAGCGTTTACGAGATATAGTAACGGCGAGAAAGCGAAAGACATTGCGGAATGGATGAATTCGCAAGGCGTAAAAAATCGTGCGGGAAATGATTTTGAAGTCAACGCTTTTGCGCGAATGATTCGAAACGAGAGATATACGGGAAAACTTCGCGAGGGCGAAACCTTGTATACGAATATCATTCCGCCGATTATAGACGAGAAATTGTTTTGGCAATGTAATACGATAATGGACGCGCACAAACACAAATCTCGTCAGACCAACGATTTGCACTCGTACATATTGAGCGGAAAACTTTTCTGCGGGTATTGCAATAGTATGATGACGGCGGAAACGGGAACGAGCGTAACGGGCAAAGTATATCATTATTATAAATGTTTCGGCAAGAAGCAGAAAAACGTTTCCTGCACGAAGAAGAACGCCAAAAAAGACGCGCTTGAAAATCTTGTGTTCAATGCTACGATAAAATACGTGTTACGTCCCGACATTATCGACAAGGCGGCAAAAATTATAACGAAGAGATTTAATTCGGATTTGAAGAAGTCGGCGGTATTGCAAACGCTTGAAAAAGATCTGGCGATGTGCAATAAAGCGATCGACGGAATTATGGCGGCAATCGAACAAGGGATCGTAACGAAAACCACAAGAGAACGCCTGACGGATTTGGAACGGCAACAAAGCGTTTATGAAGAAAAGCTTGCCGTCGAGCAGGCGAAGCAAGTGAAACCGATAACAGAAGATAACGTGCGCGCGTTCATTAAATATTTCGCGAACAAAAGATACGAAACGCAGGAAGCGAAAAACGAGTTTTTCAATTCGTTCATCAATCGCGTGATTTTATATGACAATCGGGCGGTGATTATATACAATATCGATCCGGACCACGAAAAGACGATTTCGGCAAAGGACAACCTTGCAATCGAAGAAGCTTTACACAAAGAAAAGCCGATATACAAAGCGACGGACGAAATCGCGAAGTATATCGACGGAGAATTTATAAATACGGCGGCAAACGAGAGCGACGAAGCGGATTTTGAAGCGAAAAACGCGGCAAATAAAGAAAAAAGCTCGCCTGAACATTCGCAGTTCAAACGAGCTTGTCGTGGCGCAGAAGACGAGATTTGAACTCGTGCCACCATTACTGATGCTACTCCCTTAGCAGGGGAGCCCCTTGAGCCTCTTGGGTACTTCTGCAACGTTTCAAAAGAGAAGTTTACTCCCTCTCGTTTCCACGCTATATTACTATAACATATTTCAATCGAAAAGTCAAAGCTTTTTACACGCCCGAACAAAAAATTCCGTGTAAAAAATCGAAAAAATCAAAAATTTTCCTTTCAGTCTATTGTTAGCCTTGATTTTTCACCAAAAATATGATACAATATCCGTACTGAAACAAGCGGATGCCCGCAAATCGGATAACGCCCGAAAAACAGGCAGGCTTACAATAACGAGGTAAGAAAACTATGAACATCTGGCACGATATCTCCCCTGAGCGGATCACGGCAAAAACTTTCGAAGCTTTAATCGAAATTCCCAAAGGCTGCAAGGCAAAATACGAACTTGACAAAGAAACGGGACTTTTACGGCTCGATCGCGTACTGTATACTTCCACGGTTTATCCTGCCAACTACGGCTTTATTCCCCGTACGCTTGCGGAGGACGGAGATCCGCTTGACGTGCTTGTGCTTTGCGGCGAAAGTATTTATCCGATGACGCTCGTTACCTGTTATCCCATCGGCGTCATCAAAATGACCGATGGCGGCGATCTCGACGAAAAAATCATCGCGATTCCCGTAAAAGATCCCACGTATAATTCGTATTACGATATTCACGAACTTCCCGCGCATATTTTCGATGAAATGATGCACTTTTTCGAAGTGTACAAATCGCTCGAACACAAGCAGACTACAGTGAAAGAAATCTGCCACCGCGACGAAGCCGTGGAAATCATCAAAAAGTGCGTTGAAATTTACGAAAAGACGTATACGAAAAAATAAAAAGCCGAATCGTACAGGCGGACAAATCATGCCGCGCCTTTATACAGCCGCACGGCAACCACGGTGATATCGTCCTGTGCCGTTCCGTTTTCGCGGCGCAACACCTCGGCAAGTAATTTATCGGCAATCTCCTGCGGGTTATAGCAGGGGATTTTTTTCAGTACGTCCAGTAATTCTCCGGAAGAGGAAAACGCCGAAGTTACGCCGTCGCTTACAAAAAGCAGAATATCGTTGTCTTTCAGGCAATACGTGGCGGCGGTGGGGCGCATTGCTTCTAAAATACCCAGCGGCAACGAATCTCCTTCCAGTATTTTCAGCGTATTGTCCGATAAAATAAATCCCATCGGCGAACCGATTTTTACAACGTCCGCTTTGCCGCTGTCCAGGTCTACCACGGCAACGTCAACACAGGCAAACGTTTCTTCTTTGCTGAACGATAACAGCTTGTTTACGGTGGAAAGCACAAGCTCCGAAGGCATTTTTGCCCGATAAAAACTTTCCAGAAGAGAAATCGCCGTTTCCGATACCTTTCTGGCATATTCGCCGCTGCCCATTCCGTCGGAGAGCGCCACCATAAATTTGCGTTCGTCGATGCGTATCACCGAATGCGTGTCTCCGCTGGCGGTTTCTCCTTGTTTTTTCATGCTTGCCACGCCGAACGCCGCGTCGTAAACGGGCTTTTTTCGCAGAATACAGCAGAATTTGTCGTCGGACAGGGTAATTCTTTCCGAGATCATCATCGGCGATTTCAGAACGTCCGAAGCAACCGCCGCAATTTTTTTCACGTCCGCTTTGCCGTACGTTACCAGCGAAAGCACAGGGGAATCGTCTCCGGAAAACGTTTTGCAAAGCATGGTTTCGCTGCATACGATGCCCGCTTTTTGCAAAGCCGTCGCCACGGCTTTTTCTTTATCCCGCTGCGAGGCGAAAGGCGTGCTTTGCTCCAGCGCCAATCCCTTTAAAATTTCGCTGATCGCCTGAGCCTGCTTCGATAAAAGCTCTCTGCCGCCGGCAGCGTTGTCCGCTTCCACGATATACTTTCGGTATTCGGCAAGCTGTTTGTTTACGGCAAACAGCAGTCCGCTCTGGTCCCTGCAGGCAGCGGCAAGCTTTTCGGGAATATCGATGAGACTTACTCTTCCTTTGATACAGCCGATTTCAACCAGTTTTTCAATCTGCGCCCGCGCGTTCAGTTCTTTGTTGCATTCCGAAAAACCGGGGCATCTGCCGCACACGCCGTCGGAAACGCATTTACACATAAATTCTTTGGCGCCGTCTTTCGAATCTTCGGAAGAAAGCGCCGTGAAAGAACTTTCGATTTCGCGGAAAACCGCGGAAATTTCAAACAGCTGTTCGCCGATTGCGGCTCTGTTTCGGTTGATGGCAATGCGCGAAAGATGCTTTTCCCGGTAAAAGACAAGCTTGTTTTCCGCGCGAGCGATTGCCGAAGGCGGCAGAATCAGAAACGCCAGCGACGGCAACAGTACGCACAATACCCACGGCACCAGATAAGAAGTCGTCGCTTCGAACACGTTTTCGTATACGCCGAAGAAAAAATAACATAAAATCAGCGCGAATACGGATGGCAGTCTGCCCAGAGGGGCAAAAGCGGCATCCGCCACGCCGAAAACAAAAAATTTTGCAAGCGGCACCCCGGTCAATGCGGCGGGCAAAGCCAGCACAAACGCCGCAACGACTGCAGAAGCGTCTTTTACGGCGGCGGAGTAAAACAGAAGAATAAAAAACGCCGCGCCGAGGTAAACGTCCGGCGTAAAAGCACGGCACAGTCCGATGCCGGAAAGGACGAATAACAGAAGCGAAAAAATAATTTCGTCGGCGCGCAGGCGGCATTTCAAAAGACGGAACAAAATCGCCTTCACCGCGACGGAAAGCACGGCGGATAAAAGATAAATCAGCGCCGCCGCGGCGATTTTCTGCACAAGCGCGTCGTTCAGAAAAGAAAACACGGGCGGAAGCGAATAAGCCGAAAAAGGCGCGAAAATCACAAACAGCGCCAGTGCCGCAAACAGTGCGAAAAAGGGGACAGGCGCGGCTTTACGTGCCGATTCTCTGCTTTCTTCGGCAAGTTTCCCGTAAACGGTAAATCCGATGAATAAAATCGCGGCTTCTCCCGCGCACACAAGAGAGACGTTACCGCTGAGCGCCACGGCGGAGGTTGCCGCGAAACAGGCGCAGCAGCCCGTCGGCGACGCGTGCGCGGAAAGCGCCGCAAACAGCAGCGCCAGCGCAAACGGCTCGTAATTGTTTCCGAGAAAGAAAAATAATGCGCAAAGCGCCGTAAACGTAAAATAAAGTAAAAAGGTTTTTCCGCTGCGTTCGGTCCGGTGCATAATCGCCCTCCGCGATAAATTTTGTTACGATAAACAAATTATATCACGGCAATCCGCGAAAAATTTGGCGGTTTTTCGCCGATTTTCCGCAATTTCGTCGTTTCCGTTTTACGGCTTTGTTTCCGAAAAATAACCACTGCCAAAACCGAGCGAAGCGCGGAGGATAAAAAGAGCAAAAAAGACTTCCCCTTACGGAGAAGTCCCGATGTTATCAATGCTCAATGCGCTCTTGAATCTACCGAGAATCCGAGCGAAATTAAAATGGCGCGGTTTACGCGGCTCATCGCTTCGGGCGGCAGTTCGCCGATGCGTTCTTTCAGCCTGCGTTTGTCCAGAGTCCGTATCTGTTCCAGCAGTATTACGCTGTCCTTTGCAAGTCCGTAAGCGGAGGGCAGTTCGATATGCGTGGGAAGCTTCGCTTTGTTGATTTTGCTTGTTACCGCCGCGGCGATCACGGTGGGGGAATATTTATTGCCTATATCGTTCTGCACCACAAGCACGGGGCGTACGCCGCCTTGCTCGCTGCCTACCACCGGTGAAAGATCGGCATAATAAAGTTCGCCTCGTTTAACGTTCATTTTTTACCTCTTGCGTGAAAGACTTCCCTACGATATAATATGTAATATCGCAGTCTTTCCGTTCGCAACCGAAGTATAGCCGCACCGTCGGCGTTTTATACCGGACTTTGAAAAAAAGTGCGGAAAGCGGCAAAAAAATTCCGCCGGACGCAATCGTCCGACGGAACTTCGCTGTCTGATGCGGCAGTTACATACTTATCAACGAGAATTTATATGATATATTCCGCTTTCTTTTCGGGCAGGGAATCGAGTTCCTGCTTTTTCTGCGCGTAGCCGGCTTTTCCAAGCAGCGCAAACGTCGCTTTTTTGCCTTCTTCAACGCCCGGCTGATTGAACGTATTGATGTTGAACATCGCGCCCGCATACGCCGTCTGCAATTCGAAGAGGAACAGAAGTTCGCCGAGGGTGAACGCGTTCAGTTCGGGAATCCACAGCGTGTAATTCATTCTTCCCGCTTTCGTCAGCGCGTACGCCGTAGCGGCGTTTTCCGCCTGAATCAGTTCTTCCATCGTGTGTCCGCCGAGGAACGAAACGTCGGGAATGCTTTCGCAACCGTTCGGAATGTCGAATTCGCACGCATATTTTTTCAGCGAAAGGAAAGTAACCACTTTATCGTAAGGACCTTCCGTGTACAGCTGAACCTGCGAATGCTGATCGGTAACGCCCAGCGATTTTACGGGCGTCTGACCTACGTTGCATGGCTTGCCGTCCAGCGTTTCGTTTTTGCCGAGCGATTCCGCCCAAAGCTGGCAATACCAGTCGGCAAGATATTTCAGATTGTCGGAATAGGGCATCATCACGCCGATGTTTTTGCCTTCGTTCATCGCGGCAACCTGCAATACGGCGCACGCCAGCGCGGGGTTCTTCGCCATCGAAGAAGAACGGCAGATCGAATCCATATACGCCGCGCCGGCAAGAAGCCCTTTGATGTCGATACCGAGAACGGCTGCGGGCAAAAGTCCTACGGGGCACAGTTCGGAAAATCTTCCGCCTACGCCGTCGGGAAGAACATAGCTCTTCACGCCGCCCAGTTCGTCGGAAATCTTTTTCAGATTGCCTTTTTTCGCGTCCGTCGTGAAAATCACGTTGTCTTTTACGGAGACGCCCGCCTTTTTCAGAAGGTCGGCAATCACAAGATACTGCGTCATCGTTTCGCTGGTAGCGCCCGATTTGGAAATTACGTTAAAGCAGGTTTCTTCGGGTTCGATAACGTCCAGCAAGTCTTTCATTCTGACGGGGTCAACGTTATCTTCCACGTAGAATTTCGGACCCTTCCGCTTGTTGCGGGGCAGATCGTTGTAGTGCAGATGGCAAAGCGCGTTGAACGCCATAATCGGACCGAGCGCGCTGCCGCCGATGCCGAGCACTACGAAATATTTGAATTTTTTGCGAACGTTTTTCGCCGTTTCCAGAATATCCGCAACGATTTCTTTCTGATTGTAGGGAAGTTCCGTCCAGCCCATAAACAGTTCGTCTTTGCCGCGGTTTTCTTTCACATAGGCGTATGCTTTCGATGCCGCGGAGCGGTACGAAGCCAGCTTCTTATCGGTAAAGCCTTTATCGCCGAGGAAAGTTTCCGTCATATTGTTGTAATCGAGCGTTACGCGCATCGAATCGCGCCATTCTCTGGTTTTGTAACTCATATTGTTTTTACAATACTCCTTTGAATTTTTAATACAAAAATATTTTAGAACAATTTGCGCCGTCTGTCAAGGGTTGAAAAGGAAAAAACGAAAAAATTTCTCAAAAATACTTGAATTTTTTTCAAACTCATCAAAAAAACACGAAAAAACGCGTTAAAACAGCGTTTTCTTCACCTTTTTCACGGGGAACAGCCTGAACGCTATCCAAAGCAGCAGGTTTGCCGCCAGCGTGCACACGCCGGATAAAAGCATTGCGGGCACGGCGGAAAGAAATCCCGAAAAGAGGGGATATAATACTCTGCCGCACACGGCTACGGGCACCGTCAGCGCAAACGCAAGCAGGCATTTTCTCAGTAGCGCGCCCGAAAGCGGGTAGCGCGCAATCAGAAACAGCATGTTCAGGCACGCCGTACATACAAACGATACCGTCATGCCTACGGGGTAGGCGTACGCGCCGATTTCCGAAGGCAGAAAAAATACGCATAACAGCATCAGCGCCGCGCCGATAAAGTAAAAACGCAACGTCTGTTTTTCATAGTTCATCGAATTCAGAATGCCCGTGGAAATCAGAGAAACGCTCATTGGCAGCAGCATGAACGCGCATTTCGCAATCATTTCTCCGGCGCCGCGGTCGGAATACAAAAGTTCGCCGAGCGATAACCCGTATACGAAGAAAAACGGCATGAACAGGCAGGAAAAAGCAAACGCCGCGTATACGCCCCGTTCGATGTCCGCCGTAAGTTTTTGGGTGCGTTTTTTATAAAAACTTTCCGAAAATTCCGGCGTCAGCACCAGCGATATCGATCCGATGAACGTGGAGGGGATGGAAAGCACGGGCATCGCCATGCCCGCCGCCACGCCGAACGTGCGCAACGCTTCCGAAGAGGAGAGCCCCGCGCGTATCAGCATCGCGGGCAAAATCACGGCAACCGCCGAACCGATCAGCGTAGAACACGTGCGTACGGCGGTAATCGGCAACGCCGAAGAAAAAAGCGGACGGAATTGTTTTTTCGGCGAGCGGATTTTTCCTCCGCCCGCAAAAAACAGAATCACGGAAGCCGTAAACGAAGCAAAATAAGAAATCACCACGGCAAAGCATGCAAGCCGCGTTCCTCGCGCAACCCGGTCGGCGGCGCCGTAATATTCCGGAGAAAAGCGGTTCAACAGCAAAACGCCGGCAATCACCATCACGGCTTCTTCGAATAATTCCGTCAGGGCAGGCTGAAAAAATTTTTTGTCGCCCCAGAAACTTCCGCGTATATCGGCATAAATACATGTGAACGGCAACCCGATTAAAAGCAGCGTAAACAGACTTATGCAGCGTTCGTCGGAAAACAAAAATCCCGTATGCCGCCCGAAAATAAAGAAAAACACGCATACGGGCAGGGTGAGAATCAGCGAAAAACAAACGCCCGCCGAAAGCGCGGAATCTCCCGCTTCGTTTTTTCCTTCGGCATAACCTTTCGTTTTCAGCCTCGAAATCGTTATCGGAATTCCGCCCGTGCCGATCGTTAAAAATACGGCGAAAAGCGAAAGCGCCACCTGATACAGTCCCAAGCCCTCCGCGCCGATATACCGCGAAAGTACGATGCGGTATAAAAAACCGAGAGTTCTTTCCACCGCGGATAAAATCGTAATAATCGCGGTTGTTTTATAAACGTTGTTTCGCATATAATATTGTACGGGGGCAAGCTCTGTTTTATGAAAACGACGGAAAAAAACGAGGCAAAAGCCGATAAAAATAACATCGAACAAGGGGGGCATAGAATAAACCGATGCTGAGTATTAAAATTCCCGTATATTACAAAGTAAAAAAGGGGCAGACGCTGCGTGCCGTGGCGGAAGCTTTTTCCGTTCCCGAAACGCGGATCGCGGCAGAAAACGGACTGAAAGGCGAAATTACGGAAGGGCAGTTGCTGCGTCTCCCGCAGGAAAAAGGCAATTTATATATCGTACGCGCGGGCGATACGAAAGAATTGTTGTGCGGCAGCGCCGGAAATTATAAAAAAAAGAACGGCACGGATGCGTTTTACCCCGGAATGAAAATCTGGATATAGAAAAAGCGCCTCAGGCGTAACGCTTTATACTTCCGCCGCATACAATATAATAAGAAATTGAATGAAAAAACCCCGCCTGAACATCCGTAAAATGCGTAAAAGCGCGGGGAATTTCGGTCAGGAGGTTACAATGTCGTTTTATTCAAATTTTCAATCGGATAAATGTCCGGGCCCGATCACGGGAAATCCGCTGAACGGACTGACGGAAAAAGTGTGTCTGCAGGCGGAGAAAATTTTCGATGCGTGTATCAAACAACTGCAGCTTGAAAACTACACGCTTACGCTTACGGATTTCACTCCGGAAAATCCTACATATCCGCTTACGTTCGTCAGCGCCCGTACCACTTCTTCGGACGCGGTTGTCAGCAATCTGAACGTCGATCGTCAGGGCGATCGTCAGTGCGCCAGAGTGCAGGCAACGGTTACCGTCCCCGTGGAAGTGCTGTATGTAGACGCCGCGGGGGTGGAAGGTAAAGCCACGTCGTTCGTATCCGTTTCCGAAGACGTTCTGTTGTCGGTTCCCGCGCCGTCGGTGATGCCGTTTATCGTCCGTGCGGCATGCAGCGCCGTTTCGCCCGAAGGAACGTTCAACGCGGCAAACAATACGTTCACCGTAAACCTTTGCTGCACGGTGATTCTGAAAGTCGCCATGCAGGTGGAGCTGCTCGTACCTTCGTACGGCTACAGCGTAATTCCGCCTGCGCAGGATTATTCGCAGGAAGTATGCTCCGGCTTCTTCGAGCTGCCGCTCTATCCCAAAATGAATCCTTGTCCGTGCAAAAACGGATGAAAACGTGCGCGCCGCGTGATAAAACAGCCGCTTCCCGCTTGTCGGGAAGCGGTAAATTTTTTATAAAAGCAACAAAAAATTTCCGTTAAAAAGTTGCCTTTTTTTGCCGCGACTGCTATAATATTGCTATGAGTATTTATGCAATCGGCGATCTTCATTTGTCTTTCGACGACGCGAAACCGATGGATGTGTTCGGCAGCGCGTGGGCGGGGCATTTCGATAAAATCCGCGCCGACTGGAAAAACAAAGTCGCGCCGGAAGACGTCGTGCTGATTCCCGGCGATATTTCGTGGGCGATGAAACTGACGGACGCGCTGAAAGATCTTGCCCGGCTGAAAGACCTTCCGGGAAAAAAGGTGTTCATCAAGGGCAATCACGATTTCTGGTGGAACGGCATCACGAAGCTTCGCGATAACGCGCCGGACGAAACCTTTTATTTTTTGCAGACCGACGCGGTTCGTATCGGCAACAAAGTATATGCGGGTTCCCGCGGGTGGAGCTGCCCCGGCAGCACGGATTTTTCCGCCGAGGACGAAAAACTTTACCTCCGCGAATGCGAACGTTTCCGTCTGGCGCTGAATTGCGGTAAGGCGCTTTTGGAAGAGGGCGACGAGCTCATCGTTCTCATTCATTATCCGCCGTTTTCGCTGCGTTCGACGGAATCGGGATTTACGGAGCTGTTCGAAGAATACGGCGTCGGCAAAGTGATTTTCGGGCATCTTCACGGCGCGGGATATTTTCCGTTGCAAACGGAAAAAAACGGAGTGAAATATTATCTCACTTCCTGCGATAAAACAAATTTTTCGCTGACGAAAATCGAATGACGGAAATTCCCGTTTGAAAAATGCCGGCGAAAAAATTTTCAGGAAAACAACCTGAACGCACCTATGACGGACGGAAATTCCGGCAAATCGGAAAGTTTCGGCGCTTTGAAAAGCAGATAGCCTCCCGCGGCGGCAAAAAACACGGCAAACAAAAACAACATGCCCGCAACGGGCAACCAGTTACGTTTCATATCCGTTACTATGGGTAAAAAACGGAAAAATATTTATTTGAAAAATTTTTTATCGCCCGCATAACGGCAGGGAAGATAAAAAGGAAAGGAGATAATCATGACGAAAATCACAAAATCGGCTTTCGGCGAATTCGAAGGTAAACCGGTGGAGCGTTACACGCTCAGCGAGGGCGAAATGTCCGTAAGCGTTTTAACGTACGGCGGCATTCTGCAAAGCATCGTTCTTCCCGATAAAAACGGAGAAAAGCGCGATGTCCTTCTCGGCTACGATACGCTGGAGGGCTATCTGAACAACGGCGGCTATCTCGGCGCGCTCATCGGCAGATTCGGCAATCGTATCGATAAGGGCGTTCTGAAAATCGACGGGAAAGAATATCGGTTGTACTGCAATGACAGAGGCAATCATCTGCACGGCGGAAAAGTCGGGTTCAACGCGAAAATCTGGAACGCCGAAATTTCGGGCGAAACGCTTTGCCTCACTTATTATTCTCCGGACGGCGAGGAAAATTATCCGGGCGATCTCAGCGTGCGGGTGGTATATTCGCTCCAAAACGGCGCGCTTACCATTTCTTATCTTGCCGTACCCGATAAAAAGACGGCGATCAATCTCACGAATCACGCTTATTTCAATCTCAACGGAGAGGGGAACAACGTTACCGCGGCGGATAACTTCCTTCAGATCAACGCGCCGTATAT
>DLQW01000055.1:0-2117 GCA_002474405.1 Christensenella sp. UBA7597
CGAAAAGGCAAAATAAAACAAGCCTCGGAGAAAATCCGTAATAATTTAACAAATAACCTACCGTTTCGGCGACGATACAGCGACTACCGAACTGAATATCCGTAAAATCAGCGAACGGATCGCGCTCGGCATTGCATTTCATTTACTCAACCGACTGTACATTTTTTCGCACATTCGTCAGCTTATCGGCAATCGTACTCCCGTCGCCGCATCCTTTTTTACTTTTTGAACGCAAATCACACCATTTTCGAAATTTCCTTTTTCAGCCGCTGAATAATCTTTTTTTCCAGTCTCGAAATATAGCTTTGCGAAATTCCCAGCATATCCGCCACGTCCTTCTGCGTCATTTCTTCTCCGCCGGAAAGCCCGAAGCGTAAAAACATAATCTTGCGTTCCCGCTCCGAAAGTTTCGTCAGGGCGTCCTTTAACAGCTCTTTTTCCGCGCGGTCCTCCACGCCACCGTAAACGCTTTCCGCGCTGGTTCCCAGCACGTCCGATAATAGCAGTTCGTTCCCCTCGAAATCGGTATTCAACGGCTCGTCGAACGAAACCTCGCTTTTCAGCCGCGCCGTCCGCCGCAGATACATTAAAATTTCGTTTTCTATGCACCGCGAAGCGTATGTGGCAAGCTTGATGTTTTTATCCGAGCGGAACGAATTGATCGCCTTGATCAAACCGATCGTTCCTATCGAAACCAGATCGTCGCCGTCCACGCCCGTGTTATCGAATTTCCGCGCGATATAAATCACGAGGCGCAGATTGTGCTTGATCAATTCGCCCTTGATTTTGTCCGCTTCCGCCTCTTCGCCCTTTTCCAGCTTATCCAGCATCTCGCGTTCTTCCTGCGGCGAAAAAGGCAGCGGCAGCGCTTCCGTGCCGCATACGTAATCCACCGCGTCCTCCGCGTCTATCCTGCGTAAAAAACTCCGTAACACTTCTATAAATTTCAACGCCTTACACCTCGTCCGTTTTTGTTTCTTTCCCGTGCGCCGCCTCTCCCGCGGCGATTTCTTCCGCTAGTACCGTCTCCTCCGCCGTTTTTGCTTCCGCCGCGGTTTTCCGATTCCCCGCCGTTTTCGCTTCTTTGCCCGGCTCCGCGTCCTCTGCCTTGTCCGAAGCGCAACAAGCGGGCAGCAGCACGGAATATCCGCCTTTTCCGCCCGCAGATACGTGCGCGGAAGGAGAAAAATACACCCGCCCGAAATACCTTTTATTTATTGTATGCGCCTGCGTTTCTTCATATATCAGAAGCGCGCCCGAAAAAATTTTTATTTTTTTCGTCCCGCTCACCGTGCTTATCGTAAAATCGCGCGTTTCCGTACGCCCGTCCCACAGCGAAAAAGCCAGTTCCGGCGAAATAAAGCAAATCGGCGCTCCGTCGCCCGCCACGGCGCAGTTGCCGCTGTCGATCAGTCCGTACGCCTCTATGCCGCGCGTTTTTCCGTTGGCGCAAAGTTCGCAGCGGCGGATAAAGCGTGCCGTTTTCTGCGCTTTAAACAGTTTTTTCGCCCCCGCAACGCAGGCAAAAACGAAGAAAACGCACACGGGAATCTGCCAGGCTTTCAACGCCGCGCCCGTATAATCGATTGCGAAAAACACTCCCGCCAGACACGCCGAAAGCAGGAAAAACACGCATAAAAAGCGCAAAAACGCACAAAAACAGGCTTTTTTCTCCGTTTTCGAAAGCGTAAAGAACACTTTGGGACTTTTCAGCCGCGCGAGAAAACACATCAGCGCGCCGGCTGAAACTTTAATGAAAAGCGCTGCGGCGTACGGAACGGAAATCAGTGCGAACACGCAGGCGAACGCGGCGCCGAACGACGCGGCGCACACCGTCGGAAGCGCCCGCGCGCGGGTTTTCGTGCAGCGGAACGCCAGAAAAAGCAGCATGAAATCCAGCAGAAAATTTTCGGCAAAAGCATATTCTATATACACCTGCATCGTCTGCCCGCCCTCCGTGTCCTTGCGCCCGCAAACGCATTTCACGTACGATTATAGCAGAAAAAACGGCATAAAAAAGCGCCTTTTCGGCAGATTTTTAGCGAAAAAAGGCGATAAAAACGTGCGAAAACACGGAAAAAATATGCAAAATAAGGGCAAAAAACACTTCAAAACAG
>DLQW01000055.1:2128-5246 GCA_002474405.1 Christensenella sp. UBA7597
AGTGCAAAAACGGCGTAAATACATACAAAAAGCAGCCTTTTTCATACAAAAAAGACTGCTTTTTTTACACTTTTTTATCGGTTTTTAACGATCTTCCCGGAAGTAGGCAAGACCCAGCGCCGCGGGCGGTTGATTTTCTTTGCTGTCCATTACGCTGGTAACGATAAGCACAAGCACCGTTACGACGTAAGGCACGACGTCGAAAAGTTTAATCATCTTCAGCGGAATGGTGAACACGCTGGACGCCACGGACAACGCGCCGAAAATAATGGAACCGAGAATGGCGTAGTTCGGCTTCCACAACGTGAAAATAACAAGCGCGACGGCAAGCCAGCCGAACGATTCGATGGGCGCTTCCACAAACGTGGTGCCGTTCGACTTATCCATGACGTAATACAAGCCGCCGAAGCCCGCGATGACGCACCCCGCGATGATGGAAAGGTATTTGTACTTTTCCACGTTGATGCCTACGGCGTCCGCCGTGGCGGGATTTTCGCCGATGGCGCGAAGCTGCAGTCCTTTTCTTGTTTTGAACAGATAGTACCACACGAACAGCGCGAGGAAAATGGAAAGATACACCATGATACCGTGCGAGAAAAAGATTTCGCCGAACGCGCCGAGCTTATCCGAAAACATAAATAAATTTTTGAAGCTCTTGTGCGCGCGGATGAGATAATCCGAATTGATTCTTGTGCCGAAGAACTTCATAAAGCCTACGCCGAACGTGGTGAGCGCAAGCCCCGTAACGTTCTGATTGGCGCGGAGCGAAACCGTAAGGAACGCATAAATCAACGCGCCGAACGACGACACGAGCGCCGAAAACAACAGCGCCGTAAGCACCAGAAAAAATCCCACGGGAGTGCCGTCGCCGACAGCCGACATATAGACGGATACGCCCCAGCAGCCGCCGAACGCGCCCATGCACATGATGCCCGGAATACCGAGATTCAGATGCCCCGATTTTTCCATAACCGTTTCGCCCGTGCTGCCGAAAAGGAAGATGGTGCCCATACGAATGGCTTTTACAAGTAAACTGATAATCATTTCTTTTCGTCCTCCGCCTGCCGATCCGTTTCGTTTGCGGCTTCGCCTGCGCCCTGCGCCGTTTCAGCCGATTTTTTGCGTTTGAAAATTTTTCCGAATTTCGCGGTGAATTCTTTCCAGCCGCCCGCCGCTTTGATGGAATAGGTGATGAAAAATTCGCAGCCGATGACGAAGAAGAACACGATGCCGATAATCATATTGGAAAAATCGGTGCTGCCGAGGGAGAAATCCGTATTGATCTGCCCCGTGCCCGCCTGCATTACCACCACGAACAGCGCCGTGCCGATCATAATCAGCGGATTGAATTTGCCGAGCCACGCGATAAGAATGGCGGTGAAACCGAGCGTAGCCGTTTTTTCCGATACCGTGTGGGAAATGGCGCCGGCGTACAAAAAGCCGATGACGCCGCAGATGGCGCCCGATAATACCAGCGTACGGATAATGACCTTTTTCACGTTGATGCCCACGTATTTCGCCGTGTTGGAGCTTTCGCCCACCACCGCGATTTCGTAGCCGTGCTTGCTGTACTTCATGTACACGAACACGAACGCCGTCATCAGCGCGATAATCAGAATGGGCAGCAGATATTTGTTGCCGAGCTGCGGCAGCCAGGCACGCTTGCTCATCAGATTGACGATACCGATATTGATTTTCTGATATTTCGTCTGCTTATAGCAGAAGTGGTTCACCAGCCCTGCGGCGATGTAGTTCATCATCAGCGTGAACAGCGTTTCGTTGGTGTTGAACAGCGCTTTGAAAATTGCGGGAATCACCGCCCAGATAACGCTGACGGCGATTGCCGCAAGCAGCATGATGATAATCACCACGCCCCCCGGTACTTTATCGGGCACGTTGATCATGCAATAAATTGCCGCAAGACAGCCCATCAGTACCTGACCGTTGGCGCCCATGTTCCAGTATTTCATACGGAACGCGGGAACGATGGCAAGCCCGAACGCAAGCAGCAAAGCGGTATCCTGAAGAAGCGTCCACGGGTCGATGAAAATGCCCTTTACGAACGAGCCGAAAATAGTGAACGGGTTGCGCCCGATTAAAATCGTGCTCATAATGCTGCAGATAATCACCGCGGCAAGCACGGAAAAAACGCGGATTCCCGCCGCTTTCCAGAACGGCATCGACGCGCGCTTCGTGATATGAAACAGCGGTTCTTTTACTTTCTTCGTTGTCGTTTCAGTCATTGACAGCCTCCTTCACGCCGTCGCCGTTTCCGGCGGCTTCCGTTTTTACCATCAGCAGACCGATTTCGCTCTTGTTTGCGGTTCTGCCGTCTACGACGCCCGTAACCTTGCCGGAACCGATGACGAGAATCCGATCGCACAGTTCGATGAGCACGTCGAGATCTTCGCCGACGAAAATGACCGCAGCGCCGTTTTCTTTTTGCTTGTTTAAAAGATTGTAGATGGTATACGACGAATTGATGTCGAGTCCGCGTACGGGGTACGCCGCCATTAAAACTTTCGGTGCGGAAGCGATTTCGCGCCCGACCAGCACCTTCTGCACGTTGCCGCCCGAAAGCCTTCTTACGGGCGTATGCGCCGAGGGCGTAACCACTTCCAGTTCTTCGATGATGTCGTCCGCCAGTTTTCCCGGTTTGCTGCGATCGAGGAACACGGAATTGCCCTTGCGGTAGCTTCTGAGCATCATGTTATCCACGATGTCCATATTGCCGACGAGCCCCATGCCGAGGCGATCTTCGGGAACGAACGAAAGGCGGATGCCAAGTTCGCGGATTTGCAGAGGCGTTTTATCTTTCAGATCGATGATTTCGTCCTCTTTGAAAAGCACTTTGCCCGCGTTGACGAGTTCTTTGATTTCTTTATCGGACTTGCCCGTAAAATCGACGGTTTCGCCGTTTTCGTAGCGGAACGCGCCCTCTTTCGCCAGCTCTTTCACGCGGTGCAGATCTTTGTGGAAGAACGTTACGGGCTTATCCTTTTTGGGGTTGTGGAAAATCATATCGCCGCTTTCCAGCTTCTGCAAGCCGGCGATGGCTTCCAGCAGTTCTTTCTGCCCGCTGCCCGCAATGCCCGCGATGCCGAGAATTTCGCCCGAT
>DLQW01000076.1:0-1265 GCA_002474405.1 Christensenella sp. UBA7597
TTCAAAAGCGGAAAGGCGTAATTGCATTTCTATCGTTTTTTCCGACGGCGCAATCGGAAATTTTTCCGATACCGTGTTTTTCCGTCGCTTTTCAATCGAGAATTCTCCCGTCCGTGGAAATCGTAACCACCTGCCACGGAATAAACTTTCCGCTTTTTTGCAACGCGTTTTTCGCCGCATTTTCCAGCCCGCCGCAGCAAGGCACTTCCATGCGCACGACGGTTACGCTTTTAATATCGTTCCCGCCGATGATTTCCGCCAGTTTTTCCGAATAATCCGCGCCGTCAAGTTTCGGGCAACCGACCAGCGTGATATGCCCCTTGATAAAATCCTCGTGAAAAGCCGCATAGGCATACGCCGTGCAATCGGCGGCAATCAATAACTTTGCGCCGTCGAAATACGGAGCGTTCACGGGAACCAGTTTTATCTGCACAGGCCATTGAGCCAGTCGGCTGACGGGTTTCGCGCAAACCGCTTCCGTTCCCGCGTTTTCCGCGTGCTCTATTTTTTTCGACTGCATTCCGGGGCATCCGCAAGGCAAAGACATCCCCTCTTTTTTCATTTTTTCCTGCATCTTCTTCCGCTTGTTTTCCAGCACGGCTTTTTCATCGTAAGCAACCGTTTCCCGTTCCACAAACGAAATGGCGCCGACGGGACAGGCAGGCAGACAATCCCCCAGCCCGTCGCAGTAATCGTCCCGCATCAGTTTCGCTTTGCCGTCCTCCATGGCAATCGCGCCCTCGTGGCAGGCGGCGGCACAGGCTCCGCATCCGTTACATTTTTCCCGATCGATTTCGATAATCCTTCTTTTCATAACATACCTCCTTGACTTTACGCCAATATTATAGTATAATAGCACCGAAAAGTCTGTTGAATTTTCAACGAAAAAGGATTTTTATGAAAGATTTTTTACCCGTTCTCCGTTCTTCCGTCCTCTTTTCGGGGATTTCCGAAGAAGAACTTATCTCTATGCTCGCCTGTCTCGACGTAAAGACGAAAAGCTACTCCAAAGACGCGTTTCTCTTTCACGCCGGCGATACCGCCGAATCTATCGGGCTCGTCCTTTCCGGAACCATTCTGATTATACAGGAAGACGTCTGGGGCAACCGGAACATTATTTCGAAAGCGGCACCGGGGCAGACGTTTGCCGCGGCTTATGCCTGTGCGCCCGGCTCCGTCATGGACGTAAGCGTTTCCGCCGAAACGCCCGTTACCGTCATGTTTCTTGACGTAACCCGCATCATGCACACGTGTCCGTCCGCCTG
>DLQW01000076.1:1312-1657 GCA_002474405.1 Christensenella sp. UBA7597
CGCATCATCCTGAACCTGCTGGGCGAACTCGCCGAAAAGAACCTGCGTTTTGCCGAAAAACTCACGCATATCGGGCAACGCACCACGCGCGCGAAGCTTATGTCCTACTTCTCCGCCGAAGCGCAACGACTCGGCAGATACGAATTCGATATTCCGTTTTCCAGGCAACAGCTCGCGGATTATCTTGCGGTAGAACGCAGCGGCTTATCGCTCGAACTCGGAAAAATGCAACGCGAAGGGCTTCTGGAATTTCATAAAAATCACTTTATTCTCAAAGCGGACGCGTCGTCCGTTCGTTTCCGTACGTGATCAATCCGCACCGCCGCCGTTCTTAAACCGCCACGC
>DLQW01000076.1:1677-4179 GCA_002474405.1 Christensenella sp. UBA7597
CACCGACGGGTATTTTAAGCGGAATACGCCCCGGAAAACGCCAGATACGCCATACAAATCTCCGCCTGCACCCGACGCAAATCCCTCGCATACACAATTCCGCACGATAGTTCTTTCAGAGCCGCGGAAAATTCTTTGCATGACGTCGCGCAACGTTTCGAAGCATCGTCTTTCCCCGTAATGCTTTTCGCCAACGCGGAACAGACATGCGCCGTGCTTTTCGCCGTTTCTTTCAGCGCCGATTGCCCCATTTCCCCGTTCTCCGCCGCTTTCGCCGCAAAATACAGCGCGCCCGCACATCCGTCAAGCGTGTTCAGAATACCCGTGATTTCGTTTTTCCGCCGTTTCTGCTCACCCGTCCGCAAATAAATCGCTCCGCAACCCTGCGGCACTATCAGAGTTTCTTCTTTTTTCAGATCGGAAAACGTCTTTTGCGCCGCTTCCGCTTCCTCTTTGCCGTTGCTCCCCGCATAGCACGCCAGAACGGCGTATTCCCCTTTTTCCGTACGAAGCTCAACGCCCGCGCCGCCCGAAAGATAAGCTTCCGCCAGACAGCTTTCGCTGCATTCTTCCGCCGCAACAAGGAAATAATAACTTTTATTTACAACGATTTCTTCCGCCCTTCCCGTCCGATACGAAAATACCAGCGAAAACGCAATCATCGCCGTCGCTGCGGCAAACACCGCGCCGCCGGACAATTTTTTTATCCGATTTTTATTCCGTCCTCTGAAAAAATTCGCCGTCATACGCTATCGTATGCGGCGAAAATTTTCTTTTATTCTGTTTTTGCCGAAATTTTTAAACGCCCCGCCGCAGCTTATCCCGATACAGCGGCCGCGCAGTCTGCAATCTGCGCTCCTGCAAAATAAACAACAGCACCGCCAGCAATTCAAACGGCAACGGACAAAATTCTCCGGGATTCACCATACTCATCAGCAGCACGCCGAGATAAGAAAGCCCCAGCACGAATCCCCAGCTGTCCGCCTTCGTGAATACCAGCTTCGCGCGGTTGTACAGCTGATAGCCGTAACAAACCACGCCGATCAGCCCCATGCCGCCGATAATCTGCGCCGGCATCATATGGTACCAGGTCAGCGCGCCTTTCTTGCGTTCCGTCTCGTATAAAATATCCGTGTCCAGAAGTCCGTACCCGGAAATCGGGCGTTTGAAAAATTTATCCACGGCTTCCCAGATCATCTTGTATCGCGTTTCGTTCTTCACGTCTACGTCAAACCGCGGCAAAATCCACTTAATCAGCGCCGGAAGCATCACGCATACGCCGATCGCCAGCGCACCGAGGCAAACGTACAGTCTGATTTTTCTTTTTTTCTTCGTTGCCGCCGAAAAAATCCAGAACACCGCGCAAACGGCGAATTCGATACAACCGAACAAAAATCCCCCGCGCGATCTCGTCAGAGCAAGAAACGCCAGCACAAGCACCGTCAGAAACGCCGCCGCGGGCTTTCTTTTGGCAAGATACAACGGAAAAGGCATCACAAACATCAGAAGCGTGGAAAGATTGTTCCGCGAAAACCCTTCCGGGTACAAATTCACGATGCTTTTTTCAATATACAGCTTGTAATATCCGTTGGCAATCATAAATCCGCAAAGCATGCCGTATGCCGTCATCATAAAAGCGAATTTATAGCGGTCCTCTTTCTTGTCGTCGTAAAATTCCGAACGCATCAGCGCATATACGAACAGCATCCCGAATCCCAGTCCGAAAAAGTAATAGCCGCCGTACGCGTAATCGGATAAAGTAAATCTTCCCAGCCCGCCGAGACTGATTGCAACGCCTACCGCAAAAATCCCTTTCGCGCTTTCTCCGAACGCAAAAGGCTTGTGGTACGCCACGAAATGATAAATCAGCGCGGCAAGCACCACGGGCACGTATTTGATGTATCCGATATAAAGATTGTAAGAATTATAACGGTTGGTCGTAATCGTGCAGATAATCAGAAACGGCAACGTCGTGGCGCGTATATCGTCGCATACCGCAAGAATCGCGGTGATCAGCGCCACAAAGCAAATCGCCCCCAGCACTTCCTGTTTGATAAACACAAAGAAGCAGGCGATCAATACCTGCAAAACGTAAAACGAACGACTGTTCAGAAATTCCCGCACCGCCCGCAACGCGCCCGCGCGAAGGGCTCTCTTTTTTTCCGTATCCCGCGCGCCCTCTTCGGTCGCACGCGTTTCGGTTATGTACATAACTTTTAACTTTCCTTTTTATTTTCTTCCGTCGGCTCAAACGGTTTCGCTTCCGCCAGCTGTTTGCCGCAAGCGGCGCAGAACGCAGATTTTTTCGGTACTTTCGCCCCGCAATACGGGCAGACGTTCTGCCTGCGCGATTGCATCAGCGGCGTTAAAAACAGACACACGGAAGCGCCGAGCGCGGATATTCCGCCCGCAAACAGCAACATGCACGCCGTAAAAAAGCGCGAATGGTCGCTGTCGCCGTTGCTCTTCGCAAACATCACGCACGATACGGCAAACAGCACA
>DLQW01000076.1:4201-4533 GCA_002474405.1 Christensenella sp. UBA7597
AACCGCCGCAGCCAGCAGCCCCATCGATACGTAAAACAGGATTTTATCCTTCTTTTTCAACGGACTGTTTTTCTTATGATTTTTCTCCATCAACCCGCCCTCCTCAGGCAAAAACGCAAAAAAATATCTGCCACCTATCAAGTATAGCAGATATTTGTTTTTTAATCAAGGTAAAAGACGGGAGTTTTCGATATTTTCGATTTTTTTACGTCCAGAATCCGCTGATTTGCAGAACCTCTGAACTTTAAACGGATATTTTTCTGCGCTTCTATGAATTCGCCGTCCACCAGCACGTCGAAAAGAGAAATCAGTTCTTCCGTAACGTCCGTGTT
>DLQW01000040.1 GCA_002474405.1 Christensenella sp. UBA7597
ATACGATGAACTACGTGAAGTGCGACGTTTCCACCATCTGTATCGGCATGGCTGCAAGCATGGGCGCGTTTTTGTTATCCAGCGGCGCCAAAGGCAAGCGTTACGCGCTGCCTAATTCCGAAATCATGATTCATCAGCCCCTCGGCGGCGCGCAGGGGCAGGCGAGCGACATCAAGATTCAGGCAGATCATATTCTGCGCACCAAAGCCAAGCTCAACCGGATTCTTTCCGAAAATACGGGGAAAGATCTTTCTGTGATCGAGCGGGATACCGACCGCGACAATTATATGTCCGCGGACGAGGCGCGCGAATACGGCTTAATCGATAAGGTGTTCGACAGAAGATAAAAATCGTACCGAAAACACGAAACAAACACGACGCGCTGCTTTCCCGGAAATACGAAAGAGGCGCGCCTGTTTTATTCGGACGTGCCGCGCGAGAAAATTCCGTATTCCCCTCGCACCGTAGTCGGCGCACGGGCGGAACACGCGGAACGGACGGCACGAAAGAGAAAGCACAAGGAGGTATAAAACCATGGCTGAAAAAGAAAGACACTGTTCCTTTTGCGGCAAGAAAGAAAGCGAAGTCAGACAGCTGATCGCTTCTCCAGAAGGAACGTTCATCTGCGAAAACTGCGTGGAAATCTGCAAAACCATGCTGGACGAAGCGCTTGAAAAGGAGGATTCGGCAAACGCCGTCGTCCCCCTCAAAAAACCCGCCGAGCTCAAAGAGGAACTGGATAAATATATCGTCGGGCAGGATAAGGCGAAGCGCGTTTTGTCGGTTGCCGTGTACAACCATTATAAGCGCATCAATTCGCTTGCGGAAAAGAAAGACGACGACGTAGAAATCGAAAAGAGCAACATTTTGCTTCTCGGTCCCACGGGCAGCGGAAAAACGCTGCTTGCCAAAACGCTGGCGCGCATTTTAAACGTGCCCTTCGCCGCGGCGGACGCCACCACGCTCACCGAAGCGGGCTACGTGGGCGAGGACGTGGAAAATATTCTTTTAAAACTCATCCAGAACGCGGATTACGACGTATCCCGCGCGCAGCGCGGCATCATCTATATCGACGAAATCGATAAAATCGCGCGCAAGGGCGAAAACGTATCTATCACGCGCGACGTATCGGGCGAGGGCGTGCAGCAGGCGCTTTTGAAAATCATCGAAAGCACCGTGGCTTCCGTTCCCCCGCAGGGCGGCAGAAAGCACCCTCAGCAGGAGTGCCTGAGAATCGATACCACAAACATTCTGTTCATCTGCGGCGGCGCGTTCGTGGGCTTGGATAAAATCGTCGCTTCCCGTAAGGACGATACCACGCTCGGTTTCGGTGGCAAAGTGCGCCTCGGCAAAGACGAGGTGGATTATTCCGCGCTGGAAGACGTAAAGCCGCAGGATCTGACGAAATTCGGCTTGATTCCCGAATTCGTGGGCAGACTTCCCATCGTGGTAAACTTAAACCCGCTGGACGAAGAAGCGCTGGTAAAAATCCTCACCGAGCCGAAGAACGCGATTATCAAGCAGTATCAGAAGCTTGTGGGGCTGGACGGCGTGAAGCTCACCGTAGAGGACGACGCGGTGCGCGAAATCGCGCAGACGGCTATCCGTTTAAAGACGGGCGCGCGCGGCTTGCGTACGATTATCGAGGGCGTCATGACGGGCGTGATGTACAAAATTCCTTCCGAACCGAACGTAGAAGAAGTCATCGTTACGAAGGAGTGCATTACAAACGGCGCCGAACCGATTCTGGTTTATAAAAAATCGGCATAAAACACCGCGTGAATCTGTAAGACTGTCGCAACGTCTTTGCGACAGCCTTATTTTTTGCTTTCTCCTTACGTCAAGGCTTCCCCTTGGGGGGAGGCTCCTTGCGAAGCAAGGTGGTGAGGGGCGTAGGTCATTTTTGATTGAAGTTTTCCACCGGAAATTTTCAATCAAGGGGCGCAAATTGTTTTCCGTTGCCTCTCATCACCCCCTGCTTTCCCCTTTGGGTTTAGCCTTGTCGAGTTGCCGCTTGAAGGCAATCTTGGCAAGTAGAGTGGCGCGCAGCGCCGATAGAGGGCAAAAAGAAACAAGCCGATAGCAGATACAAAAATAAATCCTACGCTGTAAATCAACCATTCAACAAAAAACGCGTTGCGCCGCCCGCTGCCCCGTCGTTTTATCCGCAGCCGCTGTATTGTTCGTTGCGGGCGATGTCAGCCGTGTATCGGCGCTTTGAGGAATTTGTTTAAAAGACGGGCGCGCGGGGTAAAAATAATTATATGGAAAAGAATACGAAAAAGAAAAAAATAGTTCTTCCCGTGGTCCCTCTCCGCGGGAAAGTGGCGTTTCCGGGCACGATTTTCTCGTTCGACGCGGGCAGACCGGGCACGATCGAAGCGATTAAAATTTCGTCCGCGCAGTATAACGGCGAAATTTTAATCTGCACGCAGAAAGATACCGATAAAAACGACGTCTCCGCCGAGGATATGTATTCCGTAGGCACGGTGGCGGAAATAAAACAGGTTACCAACCTTCCGGGCGGCGCCGTGCGCGTGGTGGCGGAAGGGCAACGCGCGGTAAAAGCCAAAGCGTTCACGCTCACCGATTGTTTCTATGCGGAATGTGCCGAACGGAAAACCGTGCACGGCGATCCCGTCATCGAAGAAGCCTATCTTCGTTCCGCCCGCGCGCTGGTTGCCGACGTGCTGATTTCCGAGGGCAAACTCAATAAGGAAACGGCAGCCAAATTAGAGCTCACCGCCGACGCGGACGAATACGTCAACGCCGTCGTCAACGCCATGCGCGTGCGGCTGGACGTCAAACAGCGGATTCTGGAAGAAACCGACGTGGTGGAACGCCTGAAACTTCTGGAACAGTGCCTGAACGACGAGCTGGAAATTTCCAAAATCGAAAAGCGCATCTCTTCCGCCGTGCGGCAGAGCATCGAACGTTCGCAGAAAGATTATTACCTCCGCGAACAGCTGAAAGCCATTCACGGCGAGCTCGGCGACGACGGCAAGGAACAGGACAAGTACCGCGAAAAAGCGGAAGAAAAGCACCTGCCCGATTACATGCGCGAGAAGTTTCTGAAAGAGGTCGACAGGCTCGGCAAAATGCAGCCCTCTTCGCCGGAATACACCGTCGTTACGTCCTATCTCGATCAGGTGCTGGAACTCCCGTGGACGGAGGAAACCAAAGATACCGAAAAACTTTCGGACGCGGCGGCGATTTTAAACGAAGATCATTACGCGCTTGAAAAAATCAAGGACAGAATCTGCGAATATCTCGCCGTTTTAAAACTGACGGGCAATATGAAGGCGCCCATTCTGTGCTTCGTCGGTCCTCCGGGCGTGGGCAAAACCAGCATCGCCCGTTCCATCGCCCGCGCGCTCGGCAGAAAATTCGTCCGCATGAGTCTCGGCGGCGTGAAAGACGAAGCGGAAATCCGCGGACACCGCCGCACGTATATCGGCGCGATGCCGGGGCGTATTTTGTATGCCATGAAGAGCGCGGGCACGATCAACCCAGTGATTCTGCTGGACGAAATCGATAAAATTTCTTCGGATATGCGCGGCGATCCCGCCAGCGCGCTTCTGGAAGTGCTCGATCCCGAACAGAACAATTCTTTCCGCGACCGGTATCTCGAAGAGCCGTACGATTTATCGAAAGTGCTGTTCGTTACCACGGCAAACACGCTGGATACCATTCCCGCGCCGCTGCTCGATCGTATGGAAGTCATCGAACTTTCGGGGTATACTTTGGAAGAAAAGAAAGAAATCGCGCGGCAGTATTTAATCCCCAAACAGCTGAAAGCCAACGGACTTACGGAAAAAGACGCAAGCTTTACGGACGGCGCGATTAAAAAAATCATCGAAGGGTACACTATGGAAGCTGGCGTGCGCACGCTGGAACGCACCATAGGCGCCGTATGCCGCAAAATCGCGGTAACGGCGGCGGACGCCGACGAACGCGTGAAAGTTTCCGTTACCGAAAAGGCGGCGGAAAAATATCTCGGCACGCCGCGGTTTGTCAGAAACGAAGTGGAAAAACAACCGGAAGTCGGCGCGGCGGTCGGGCTCGCCTGGACGGCGGTCGGCGGCGTAACGCTTACGGTGGAAGCCGCCATCGTGAAAGGCAAGGGCGACGTGCGCCTGACGGGCAAACTCGGCGACGTCATGAAAGAATCGGCGCTCGCCGCGCTCACGTTCATCCGCTCGCACGCAAGCCGTTACGGGCTGAACGAAGAAGTTTTCGAAGAAAGCGACGTGCATATTCACGTGCCGGAGGGCGCCACGCCGAAAGACGGTCCCTCCGCGGGCATCACCATGGCTACGGCGGTACTTTCCGCGTTTTCGGGGCTGCCCGTAAAAAAGAGCGTGGCGATGACGGGCGAAATCACGTTGCGCGGCAAAGTGCTGCCCATCGGCGGCTTGAAAGAAAAGGCGCTTGCGGCGCGCCGCGCGGGCATCACGCGCGTGATTATCCCCGCGGAAAACAGAAAAGATCTGGAAGAACTTCCCGCGCCGATCCGCGCCGAAATGACGTTTATTCCCGTAACCGACGCGGAAGAAGTATTCAGAGAAGCAATCGAAAATTTTAAAATCTGCGACGCGCCCGCGCCCAAGGCGGAAAAACGTGGTCGCGGCGGCGTTTACCCTCCCCACGGCGAGCCGATGCCCTGCTGACGGGCGGCGCGAAACATAAAAACGCCCCCGCCGCGGGCGGAGCGAAACAGGTTTTTCAAGGTGGACTATGGAATATCTTTACAAAAAAAATCCGGGCGGAGAAGCGGAAGAAAAAAAGCCCCCGCTCGTCATAAAAAACGCGAAGTTCGTAACGTCCGCGGCAACAAGCGCGCAGTTTATCAAAGCGGATAAGCCGATGATCGCGGTGTGCGGCAAATCCAACGTGGGCAAAAGCACGTTCATCAACATGCTTGCGGGGCAGAAACGGCTGGCGAAAACAAGCGCCGCGCCGGGCAGAACGCGCCTCGTGAATTATTTCGATTTCGGCGAATTTTATCTGGTGGATCTTCCGGGGTACGGCTATGCGGAAGTTTCGCGGGCGGAAAAGGCGAAATGGGCGAAAACGCTCGATAAATTTTTCGAAAACAAACGCGAGCTCGCGCACGTGTTTCTCCTGCTCGATTGCCGGCACGATCCCACGGCGGAAGATTTGCAGATGCTTGCCTATCTGAACTATCACGTCGTGCCGTTCACCGCCGTGCTCACGAAAGGCGACAAACTTTCGAAAATGAAGCTGAAAGAACAGAAAATTAAAATCGCGGCGAAAGCGGGGCTCGCGGCGGGCAACATCATCGCCACCGCCGCGGCGGACGGCACGGGCAAAACGGAAATTCTGCAAAAAACGGCGGAAATTCTCGCGCTTTCCCGCGCAAAGCAAAGCGATACGGAAGAACCCGAAGAGGAAACGGAAGATGAAAACGATGCTTGCGGATCAGACGACGGAACGGGAAATTAAACCGTCGGAAAAAACGGAAACATTGCCCTCGGAAGAGGCGGAAGCGTTGTCGGCGAAAGAAGCGGCGCAATTTGCGGAAAAGGAAATTGCAGAAACAAAGAAAGAACGCGTCGATTACGTAACGATGTTCTGCCTGTTCATGTGCGGAAATCTTCTCGGAGTGTTGATGGAAGGCGTGTTCTGCGTGTTCCGTTACGGGCACTGGGAAACGCACGTCGTTACCGTCTGGGGACCGTACAATCTGCTCTACGGCTTTGCCGCCGCAATTCTTTACGCGGGCGCCGTGCTGCTGCGCGGCAAACCCGTCGCGGTGCAGTTTGCGGTATTTGCCTTCGTCGCCACGGCGCTGGAACTTGCCGCCGGCTTGCTGCTGGAATTCGGCATGCACATGCGCGCGTGGGATTACACGCACGCGTTTCTGAACGTCCGCGGGCATATCTGCCTGAAAATGACGCTTGCCTGGGGCGCTTTGGGCGTGGCGTTCGCGCACTTCGCGGTGCCGCCGGCGGAGCGGCTGTTTCAAAAAACGCGCGGGCACGCGGTAAACGCGATTTGCGCGGTGCTTACGGCGTTCATGGCGGTAAATATCGGCGTAACTACGATAAGCATGGCGCGCTGGGCGCAGCGGCAGCAGGGCAAGGAACCTTCCTGCCGGATCGAACGCCGGATCGACGAAAAATTCAACGACGATTTCATGCGCCGCCGCTTTATCGAATGGCGCCCCATGCCGTAAATTCCTCGCGGGCGCTTCCGCAACGGAAACTCTCGGCGGAACCTTCCGCGAAGCCCCCGCAGATAACGGCGCCGGAAACGCGAAGGTTCCGCCTTTATTTTCGCGGCAAAAAGAATTGACAAACCATCGGGAAACATAGTATAATAAAACCCGAACAAGCAAAAAAAGGTGAAAAGAAGCGATGCGAATCTGGGCAAAAGCGATGAAAGGCGGCAAAATCCGCAAACAATTTGTATACGAGCGCGACGGCAAAGTGGTGTACTCGCAGTATTTCACGTATTTATCGGAAATCTGCGCCGCGCTGGACGTCCCCACGCCCGTGCTTTTAAAAACGCATATTTTCAATTTCGCCAAATTCAATCACGTCAATTTTCTCCCGCGCGATTTCGTGGAAAGCTTCCCCTACGATAAACTTGTGCTCGAAAATATCTTTTAACGCCCCGGCGGCTTTGTCGGCGGTTCCGTCGGCTGTTCGGCGGGGCGCCGCGAAAAATAAAATTTTCGCAAAATCCCCGCTTTTTCCTTGACAAATCCCCGATTTCGGGGTATAATACAGGTACTGTGAAAACCGAATAAAGCCGTGGCATGTGCCGTATCGAAAGGCGCATCGTCGCGGTTGTCTTTTTGCGTTCTTTGAAAAAGGACGGTTTTTTTGTTATTAAACGGAAAAACGCCCGAAAAAGCCCCGTAAAAAGCAAACAAGCGGCAGAAATCCGACAGAAATCGCAGAAGAAAACAAAACAAATTCAGAAAGCTTTCAAAAGGAAACTTTTAAAGATAAGCAGGAAAATTCCGGAGGTAAACAAGACATGGCTGAAAAATTTCAGATGACGCAGAAAGGGTACGACGAAGCGGTGAAACTGCTCAAATACCTGCAGGGCACCAAGCGCAAGGAAATCGTTGCGCGCATCGCGGAAGCGCGTTCGCACGGCGACCTTTCCGAAAACGCGGAATACGACGCGGCGCGCACCGAACAATCCAACAACGAAATGGAAATCGAAGAGCTCGATTATAAAATCAAAAACGCCGAAATCATCGCCGAAAACAACGATACAAGCAAGGTGAACATCGGCAACGTGGTAAAGGTGTACGATCCCGATCTCGAAGAGGAAGAAACCTACGAAATCACCGGCACCACCGAATCGAACATTCTCGAAAACAAAATTTCCAACGTCTCCCCCGTGGGCGCGGCGCTCATCGGTTCGAAAGTGGGCGATCACGTAACCGTCCGTCCCGACGGCGGCGAATCGTACGTGCTCGTCGTCAAAGAAATTTCGCTCGCGAAGAAGTAATCCGCGGCGCTCCCCGGCAGGCGCGCATACAAAAGCGCGCGCCCGGCAAGAAGTAAAAACGAGGTAAAAACCTATGGAAGAAAACAAGCAGAACGCAAACGGACAAGCCTCTGTGGCGCCCGCCGCGGCTCCGGAACAAACCGCGGAAACGCTCGCCGAACAGGCGCGCATCCGCCGCGAAAAACTGGCGAAATTGCAGGGCGAGGGCAAGAACCCGTACGAGCAGGTGAAATACCCGGTAGACGCGGACAGCGCCGCCGTCAAAGCGAATTTCGAAGCGTACGAGGGCAAAACGGTAACGATGGCGGGCAGAATGATGTCGCGCCGCATTATGGGCAAAGCTTCGTTTTCGCACATTGCCGATAAAAGCGGCTCCATTCAGATTTACGTTACCCGTCAGGATATCGGCGAAGAAAACTATCTTTCCTACAAAAAAGATTACGACATCGGCGATATTTTC
>DLQW01000030.1:0-10628 GCA_002474405.1 Christensenella sp. UBA7597
CACACCCACCGAAAAGGCAAAAAATTTAAAATCTAAATAAACGTTACGGGGTATAGAAAAAGGCGACGGAATCAAAGTTCTATCGCCTTAAATCGTATATTATTTAGTTCTCTTGACAAACTTACCGTTTTGACGGGGTTTAGTAAGCCAATCGTAAGAAATTTTCTTTTCTGCGACTTTTGTCTTAACGATTATACCTGCAACGCCTTTTACACAAATGAAAAGGAACCACGGGTGCGACCGCGGTTCCCATTGGTGGAGATAACGAGATTCGAACTCGTGACCTCCTCGTTGCGAACGAGGCGCTCTACCAACTGAGCCATATCCCCAAAGCACTCAACCATTATACCGTTTCTTGCGCCGTTTGTCAAATGTTTTTTCATAGTCTTTTAAAGATTTTTTCTTCTTTTTTTGATTTTTATCGATTTTTCCCTGCTTTGCGTACATAACCAAATTGACAAAATACAAAAAAATCGCTATAATGTTTGTGTCGCAAAACAAAAACCAAAGGAAAATACGGTGCGCGGCGGAAATTTTGCGGCGGAAATCTTATGGAAACTTCGATACAGAACAATATACGGAAAATCCGTGCGGAAATATCCGAAAATCCGTTCGGCGAACGCGTGCAAATCGTCGCCGCCACAAAAACGCGTACGGCTGAAGAAATCAAAGAAGCGATGGCGGGCGGCGTAGACGCCGTTGCCGAAAACAAAGCGCAGGAATTCCGCGATAAAAACGATTTGTTGCCTCCGTTCCCGCGCCATTTCATCGGCAGACTTCAGGAAAACAAGCTGAAATATATCGTGGGCAAAGTACAGCTGATTCACTCGTGCGATTCCGAAAAAATCGCGCGGGCAATCTCCGCTTTGTCTTTAAAACGCGGCGTTGTCGGCAACGTTCTGCTCGAAGTGAATATCGGCGGCGAAGCAAGCAAAGGCGGCTTTTTATATGAGGACGCCGAAGCCGCGTATCGCTTCGTGCGCGCGCTTCAGAATGTCAGACCGTGCGGCTTCATGGCAATGCTGCCCGCGGAAATCGGAGAAAAAGAGGGCGGCGCCATGGTGAAAAAAATGCGCGCGCTGCTCGATAAAATCAAAGCGGACGACGCCGGTTTTTCTGTGCTTTCGATGGGCATGAGCGGCGATTATAAACTGTGCGTGCAAAACGGCAGTAATATGGTTCGGATAGGTACGGGCATCTTCGGCGCCAGAGAACAAAAATAAATAACATATAGCGCCGTACGGGCGAAAAACGTAAACGCAGAGGAAAACAAATTGAGTAAAACGGGCGGCAAAACAACAAAAATCAAGCGCGGCGGGGCGTATCTTACGTTCCTGCGCGTTTTTGCGTGCTTTACCGCGTTTTTAATGCTTGTGCTCATCGGAGTGGAAGCTTCCACGCTGATTTCCGACGCAACCTGGCGGCAGTGGGCGCCCGATTACGAGTTCGCCGATTTAACCGCCACGCTTGAAAAATCGCAGAGCGAGCTTACCGAAGAAGATTATGCGTTACTGTACGCGCAGACAGGCTTGACGAAAATCGGTGCGGACAGGCTTTGGGAAAGAGACGGCGGTAAAAATCGGATCAGAACCATTCAGAAATGTTATATGGAAAAAGTGGCTGTATATCGCGAACGTTTCGCCCCGTGGACGTGCTGGGAGAAGCTGGAAGAGGGGAAAAACGCGGCAATCGGCGCCGTGCGCGAGGGAGATATCATCGTAACTTCGGCAACGCACGTTCTCGGCTTCCGTTACGGGCACGCGGCGCTTGTGGTATCGGACGACGGTCTGATTGTAGAAGCGAATACGCCGGGCACCACCAGTCATTTAACCACCGTGAACGTATTCAACGATTACGCCACGTTTATGGTGCTGCGCCCGAATCCCGAAAAAATATCGGATGAAACGCGCAAAGCAGTGGCTGAATATGCCAAAAAGCAGCTGATCGGGGTGCCGTATACGGTGTTCGCTGGCATTTTCCGCAAGAAAAATCAACAGCCGTTAAAGGGAACGCAGTGCGCGCACATCGTGTGGTATGCGTACAAGCAGTTCGGAATCGATCTCGATTCCAACGGCGGCTGCGTGGTAAAGCCCCGTGATATGGCAAACAGCGAATATATGCAGATCGTGCAGATCTACGGCTTCGATCCCGAAAAAGTGTGGACGTAATCGTTCTCCGCGGCGTCTTAAACAAAAAAACGGACAAAACGGAGCAGTCGAAACCATGGCGGAGAATTGCATCATAATAACGGGCGCGACGGGCTATCTCGGCAAGGCGTTCATAAACGAACTGATTTACAATAAAGAACTGAAAAATGGGCTCGAAAGCGGCGAAACGTCGCTGGTACTGACGGGCAGAAGCGAGGAAAAACTTGCCGCGCTGAAAAGCGGCATTCCGTTCCGCGCGGAAATATTTACGAAAGCGATGGATTTATCTTCGGAAGAAAGCCGCGGCGAATTTTTCGAAGCGCTTTCCGCGCGCGGCGAACGTGTGAAAATGCTCATCAACGTCGCGGGAGCGGATATACAGAAACCGTTTGAAAATTACACGCAGGAAAAACTGCTTTTCCAGTGCCGCGCAAACTTCGAAGGGGCTGCGGCGATGTGTCTTTACGCCGTGCAGCACGCGGCGGAAAAGGCGAAAATCATCAATATTTCCAGCGTTTCCGGCATTTATCCCATGCCGTATTTTGCCGTGTATTCGGCAACGAAAGGCGCGCTTACGTCGTTTTCGCTGGCGCTTTCGCGCGAAGTAAAAAAACGCGGAATCACCGTAACCGTCATTCTTCCCGGCGCGATGCCCACGCGCGAGGACGTGCGCGAACAAATCCGCGGGCAGAAAGCATGGGGCAAACTTGCCGCCGAGCCTCCGTCGCTGGTGGCGAGAAAGAGTCTGCGCGCGGCGGAAAAGGGCAGAAGAAAAGCGATTATCGGCTTCTGGAACAAGCTGATGAACGCCGCAACGAAGCCGCTGCCTCTTTCTTTGAAAATGAAATTCATCGAAAAACGCTGGAGCAAAATTTCGAAAGACGCGTTTTAAATGTCCTCCGTGGTTTGTATCCCGAAAAAAACTGGCAAAAGCCGGAACAATGCCAAAAACAAAAAAAATCAAAAAATAACCGAAGAAAAGGAAAAATAAAAAAATGAAAGACGTAAAAGATACACCGAAGCTGACGTTCGGTCAGAAATTGAAAAACTTGTGGAACTACTTCACGACGTACGAAAAAATCTGGTATATTTCCATTCTCGTACTTGCCATCGTGTTCTGTTTCGTATTCCCGGAAGATTCCGAGGAACTTGCGGTAAACCCTAAACTGATTACGATTTTGTATCTGGTGGATATCGTATCGAATATCACGTGCGAACTGCTGATTTCCAAGCAAAGCAAATGGAATTTCATCGTATCGCTGCTGGTGGAAGTGGTGGAAATTCTTATCTGCATCGTATGCGCATACAGATTCGCTACCATGGCGGTAACGCTGTTTTTCTGGATTCCCATCGATATCATCAGTTTCGTGAACTGGAATAAGCACACCGATTCCGAAGAAAAAGAAATCACCGAAGTGCGCAAGCTCAGCTGGAAGCAGGATATACTTCTTATTGCGGGCATTGCCGTCTGGACGGTGGTGGTGGGCTATCTGCTTTCCCTCATCGAAGCGGAAGGTATTTTATCGTATAACGAAGTAGTGAAAGACGTAGGCGGCTATCTCGACGCGTGCGCCTCCGCCGTAGGCATTGCCAACGGGTTGTTCATTCTGTTCCGCTATCGCGAACAATGGATCGCCTGGTACATCGTCTGCATTCTCGAAATCGCGTTGAATATCATGGCGGGGCAGTGGATACTGCTTGTTCTCAAAGCCGGTTATCTCACCAACACCACTTACGGTTATATCAAATGGACGAAATATATCCGTTCGCATAAAGCGCCGGCTCCGGAAGCGGCAAACGGCGCCGTGCCCGCCGCGGCGGAAGGCGAAGAAGCAAACCGTCAATAAATCGCATTTCGCAATAAAAATCCCCCCGTTCTTGCTGTCGGGGGGATTTTTTTCGGCTGAAATCGCAAAAATAAAAAAGTAAAATCAGAAGCGTAGATACGGGCATGAATGGCTACGGCATATCCGAACCGGACGTGAGCAACGTTGTCAACGGATTGTTTACGAACAACACGGCAATGGGCAGAGGGTATTTCAGCAATCTACCCGAAAGCTTCTCGCAAAGCCAGAAAATAGCGGATTTCGATATGTGTTTAAGCGAACAGTATCGCGAATACGAGGGCGGCAGCACGTATCAGAAAGATAATAAAAGCGGTTTTGCCAACGAATATCTGAAAGTTATCGGCAAAACGTACGACGGCGAAGCATACACGGGCGAACTGAAAAAAGTGAACGGCACGGCGATCGTCGGCGCTTCCACGGGCGCGGCGGCTTCCGCGGTTGCGCTTGTAATTCCCTCCAATTCGGATTCTTCTCTGTGGCAGGCAAGCTGGGATTTCATCTCGTGGGCAAGCGGCACGGAAGGGCAGGCATATCTTGCGGAAAGCAAAACGTATATCCCCGCTAACACGACGGTGGCGTTCGGCGACGCGTTCTTAAAGAACGAAAACGTTTCCAACGGCTACGATATCTGGGTTGCGGCGCAGAATTTCCAGAACTACGGCGTAGGCGACTGGGGGTATTTCGAAGACGGCAGCTGGGTAACCAACTGGTCCACCGATTTCAATTCCAAGGTTCGTTACGGAACGATGACGGTAACGGCGTTCAGCGAAAAACATTCGCAGTCCGCGGCGAACGCCACCAACGCTATGTTGACAAGAATAGTAAGGAAGTAAAGAAAAATGACGAAAACGAACGCTGAGGAAATCGCAGCGGAAGAACAGGAAAAGAGCGCGCGGGACGAGCGGAAGAAAAAGTGGAACGCCACGCAGTGGATGTGTTTTGCCATCGTTTTGATTCCGCTTATCGCGTACGTGATTTTCAACGGTTTTCCCATACTGATTTCGTTTGTTTCCATGTTCACGGACATGCGCAAAAACAATCTGTCCACGATGCACTGGAACAATTTCGAAAACTTTATCGGGTATACCGACGCCTACGGCGAATTTCACCACGGCGTTTTTAACGATCCGAGATTCTGGAAGTCGTGGGGAGTAACGTTGTGGCTGGCGGGCGCGCAGGTGGTGTCGCTTGTCATCGCGCTTTTAATCGCCACGCTGTTAGAGCAGAAAATCAAAGGCGCGAAAGTGTTTCAGGTGCTGTTCTTTATTCCGTATATCTGTTCCTCCATTGCCGTATCGGTAATGTGGTCGTGGATATTCGCGTATAAAAACGGTATTCTCAACGCGATACTGCACACAAACGTCAACTGGCTGAACAACGTGGATAATCCGCATACGCTTACGTGGGCGGTGTTCATAACCATATTGTGGACGGCGCCTTGCTACGGAATCGTCATGTATAAAGCCGCGCTCAGAAACGTGAATCCCGCATTGTACGAAGCGGCTTCCATCGACGGCGCAAACGGTTTTCATAAATTCTGGTATATCACGTTCCCAGGAATCAAATCGGTTACATACTTCCTGATTCTCGCCGGCATCACGGCGGGGCTTACGGTATTCGATCAGGTTACGGTACTTGCGCCCATTCAATGGACGCAGGTCGCGGGGCCGGACGACGCAGGACTTACCGTGATGTACTATATCTATCTGCAGGGCGTAGAAAGCAGCGAAATGGAATACGCGGCGGTAATGAGCTGGATGTTGTTCCTCGTCATGTTCGCCTTTTCGTTTGTTTTCATAAAATTGCGCGATAAAGCGGAGGAGGATAACCGATGAGCGAAGAATTTGTTCAAAGCATGCAGGCTTCGGAACCCGTCGCGGCATCCGAAGTGAAAAAAAGCACGAAAAAGTCGGGTAAAATCGGCAAAAAACGCGGCGTAGCGGGCACGGCGATCATCTACGTGATTCTCGGAATTTACACGCTGTTTTTAATGGCTCCGTTCCTTGTAATCATCGTTACGTCGTTTACGCCCGATTCCGAATATCTGGAAGCGAGCAGCTATATCTGGTTCCCTTCGCATTTCTCGCTGGAAGGGTATCAGTCGGTGTTTCTCGAAGATCCGTACGCGGTAGACGGAATTCCGTCGCTGTTGCGCGGCTTTATCAATTCCATGTGGATTACGCTGATACCGCTGGTGTCGGGATTGTTCATGTCGTGTTTGGTATCGTACTGCTATTCGAAAAACAGATTCCCCGCGAAAAATACGCTGTTTATGATTACGGTAACCACGATGTTCATCCCGCTCGGCGCATTCAGCTTCGTGTCGTATATGTTCTACCAGCAAATCGGCTGGACGGAAGGCGGGGCAAGCGTGTTGCCGCTGATTATACCGGGACTTTTCGGAAGCGCGGGAACGATTTTCTTTCTGCGCCCGTATATCGACAGCATTTCCACGGAAATGATCGAAGCGGCGCAGATGGACGGAATGAATTTCTGGCAGATTTTTTTCAAGATTATCGTTCCGCTTTCCAAACCCGCCATCATCGCGCAGTTTATCTTCGGCTTTGTGGGCGGATATAACAATTATTCGGGCGCGTTGCTGTATCTCGGCACGGGCGACGAATCGTTGTGGACGTTGTAGCTTTCGCTGAACAATCTCATTTCGTATCTTTCGAAAGGCGACGGCGGGTACAACGTGAAGTGTGCGCTTACGTTGATGGCGATGCTTCCGTTGATTATCGTATACGTCATTTGCCAGAAGTATTTCATCGGCGGTATTTCTTTCGGCGGCGGCAAAGAATAATTGAAAGAGCGCATCTGACGGCAATGATTCTTTTTATTGCTGTGTGTGTAGCCCCGTAATAAAAAAACAAGGAAATACGGGGCAGGCTTGGCTTGTAGTTCTGCATAGCAAAGTTATAAAAGATTCCCTTTTCCGAGTTTTTTGGGAGGAGGGAATTTTTTATGCGTGAAAATAAATTTTACGCAATATCGCTTTCATTAAGCGATAGCCGAAATCTTGAAGTGTCGGGGTCAACGGCAGAGAAAGGGGCAAAAGAAAAAGTAAGAGGGAAAAATACGGAAACAGAAGATATGCTAAGTTTATCGAAAAGCTTTCCCGTTCGGCAGAGCAAAACATACAGCCGAAAACAGAACGCAAGCAACTCACGCAACCGGCAACGGCTGAACAGGCAAATCAAGCGAATAACGACGTATTATTTACGTTTTATGTACGTCAATGGCTTGAAATCAAGCGAAAGACCACCAAACCGTCTACATTCAAAGAATACGAACGTTTATGCAGGTACAATCTCGAAACGGCGTTTGAAGGAATGAAAATCGGCGACATGACAAGAGCGGTAATTCAAAACTATTTATTTAAAATCGTCGATGAAGGCAAGCACCGAACGGCGGAAAAATTATCGCAACTTCTCACTTGCATATTCGATTTGGCGTGCGAAGATCTGAATATCGCTTCGCCGATGAAGAAGATCGTTTTGCCGTATTATGAAACGAAGAAAGGCTCGGCACTCACGAAAGACGAAGAGAGCAAGCTTGTAAAGTTTTGTATAGAAAATCCGGAGAACGCGGCAAGTTCCGCCTTGCTTGTGCTGCTGTATTTCGGACTTAGAAAATCCGAGCTGAGCAGTATCCGAGTGCAGAACGAACAGCTCGAGTGTACAACGAGTAAAACGCGATTCGGCAGAGGAGAAGTCAAACGGAAAATCCTGTTTACACCCGTATTCAAACGAGTGCAAGGGTACGTCGATTTTGAAAAAGCGAAAGCAACGAACGTGCATACCATTGCCACAACGTTTAAAAAACTGTTTCCGAATTGACACCCGCACGAACTCAGATACAATTTTATCACGCGCGCGAAAGAGAGCGGCGTATCGGGCGAAGTGGTGATGTTGTGGGCTGGGCATACGTTTGATTCCGACGTAAAGACGTCGGCGGTGGACAGAGGTTACACAACCTATGGCGAAGAATATTTGCGCAAAGAAGCCGAAAAAGTGAATTATGCGCTGTTGTAACAGTCGGCGCGAAAGTATTAAAAACAGGCATAAAAAGCCGTTTTTTTAACGGTATTTTACCCCACGATTTCCCCACAAATTACCCCACAATTTTGTTTTTCACATAGAAATATGAGCCAAAAAACAACAAAAAAAGAACGATTTTCAAGCAAAAAAACATGAAAATCGCTCGATTGGCTGGGGTAGCTGGATTCGAACCAACGAAATGACGGAGTCAGAGTCCGTTGCCTTACCGCTTGGCGATACCCCAATATTCTGTTCTTGTCCGACGAGCGACTCTCGCGTTGCCCGCACCTCAAACATAACGGCATTATTCTATCAAATTTTTTCAATTTTGGCAAGCGATTTATGTCCGTTTTGCAAAAATCGTCAAAAAAATTTTTTTAAAGCGCTTTTTCAACGGAAAAATTACGTTATAATGGCGTTAATCCAACATAAAGGGGTGCAAAAATGGCTGAATCCGATCTTTCTCTTGGCGAAATTCCGAAGCTTCGTTTAACAACCTTGCTGAATAGACCCGTCGTCTGCGCTGACGGCGCGCTGCTGCCCGTCGGCGGCGTTACGTTTTCTCTTTCAAACGGAAAAATCCGCCACATCATCGTTAAAATGGGGGCGCCGCTTCAAAGCGGCGACGTTTCCGAATTGTATCTGCCGTTTTCGTCTGCGCGGATTTCCGCATGGCGTATCGCGCCCGCGTCCGATCGTCCGTGTTCGCCGAAGGGCACGCAGCGCCTGATTCTCGGCAAGCCGTTGTATTCCACGGGCGGTACATATTACGGAAAACTGACGGACGTTTTAATCAAAAACGGCGTTTTAAAGCTGTTTTATACGGAAAACGGCGTATTTTCGGCGGAAAATCTTTATGCTGCGGGCGACGCACTGTTATTCCGTTTGCCGGAACCTTATCCGATCGGGCAGAAAATTCCCGAAAATACGCATGTGCAGACGCGCGACGGTACGTCCGTACGGTTTTCGAAACAGGTAACGCGGGCGGCTTTGCATTGCTTTTTGCGCGAGGGGAGATTGATTGAATTTACCACTTCTCTGCCGCTGTTTTGTAAAAAATAACGCTGAAATAAGCCGAAAAAGGCTTTATAACAGCATGAAAACGGACTGAAAACAACGAAAAAAACGCAAAAATGAGCATGAAAATGCCGTAAAAACGCCGGAAAATGCCCTTAAAAGACACAAAAAACATGTGAAAATACACAGAAAACACGCTGTTTTTTACATAAAACAGCGGAAAATAAGCAACTTTTTAAAAACACAAAAAAATTTTGTTGAGTAAAAAAGTATTTTTCAATATCATTGAAAATCGTCGGGAGAGTCTTTAAAAAATCGAGTGTATTTCAGCTCTTCCTGTTTCTTTTTTTCCCGAAGTACGATAATCGCTTTTTCTAAACGGTCGATTTTTTTATCGCGGTATCGTTTGCCGAGAATCGCCGCGGTTATAATTATAAAGCTTAACAATACGCCTGCAACGCCGTATAACGTTAAGCCTTTTTTTGTAATCATAAAAATAAAAAGCGGTATCAGCAGTACGGGCAGGATAAATCCGCCGCCTTTGATGAAAATCATGTATCCTGCTTCTCCTTCCCTGCGATACATTTCATTCAGTTCTTTGGTCAGACGTTCGATTTCAACGTCGTATTCCGACATATACGGTTGTTCGTCTTTCATCGTAACCACCTCGTTTTAACGATTCCATCGTAGTATAACATAAAAATGCAATTTGCGTTGCGATAAAATGTAAAAAAATTGAAATAAATTCCGCGTATCGGCAAAGCAACCGAACGCAGGCAATAAAGCGCTACTTCTATGTAATACGGCGGTATCAAATGAAAGCATGAAAAAATAAGTCGGCAATCATTCTCCCGGCGGGGCTTTTGCGTTAAAATCTGTTTATAAAAATACGGCGGAAAGGGGATTTCCGCTTTTTTTATCGTGTTTTTTCGAAAAAACGCGATTTTTTACATTTTTGTTACAACTTATGTGGCAATTTTATTACTTCCCGGGGTTATTCTATATGCGTCGAAAGTCGAAAGAAGAAAAAAAACAAGGACTTCAAGGAGAGAAAAAAATGAAAAAGCAAATGAACAATCAGACGAAGAAAGTTGTATCCGTGTTGTGCGCGGCCGCGCTTCTTGGCAGCGGCGCGATTCTCGGCGCGTGCGGCGGCAAGAAAGACGAAAATAAAAACATTACGGTTTCCGGTTCGTCTTCCGTAACGCCGCTCATGGAAAAACTTGCGGCGGCTTACGAACAGGACCACGACGTGAGAATCACCGTGAATATGTCTTCTTCGGGCGCGGGTATTTCCGATACGCAGAACGATCTGAACGATTTCGGTATGTCTTCCCGCGGGCTGAAAGCGAGCGAGACGGGCGTGAAGGGCGAAACGCTTTGCATGGACGGCATCGCGCTGATTGTGAATAAGGACAGCACCGTGACGGACGTGAAGAAAGACGACGTGAAAGCTTTGTATGAAAACGGTACGGCGATCCCCGGCACTCCGATTACGGCGGCGGTGGGCAGAGACGCTTCCAGCGGTACGCGTTCCGCATTCGACGAACTGCTTGCCATCGGCAACGGCTACCACA
>DLQW01000030.1:10678-14296 GCA_002474405.1 Christensenella sp. UBA7597
CGACGCTTGCCGAAACGGGTAACGTGATAGAAGCGATTCAGGGCGCGGCGAACAGTATCGGCTACATTTCCTACGGCAGCCTGAACGATAAGGTGAAGGCGGTGAGCCTTGACGGAATCGCCTGCACGGTGGAAAACATCAAGGGCGGCACTTACGCATTGCAACGTCCGTTCGTGATTGTACTCAAAGACGGCAAGACGCTTTCCGAAGCGGCGCAGGGTTTCTACGATTACATTATGGGCGATAGCGCGCAGACGGTGATTTCGAAAGCCGGCTACATCACGATGAAATAATCGGGTTTATACGGGGCGCAAGCCTGCTATAATACGGCGCGGGGAAAAAGGCAAGCCGCGCCAAAGACAAAATCCGTCGGCGGAAAAGCCGACGGAATAACAATATTTAACGGAAAGAAGAAAAATGTCTGAAATAGCAAGGAAAAAATTCATATCGAAAGAAAGCGTTGCAAGAGCCGTGTTCGCGCTGCTTGCGGCGTTTTCCGTACTTGCCGTGTTTACCATCGTGGGGTATCTTCTGTATGCAAGCGTGCCCGCGTTCAGCCGTATCGGCGTGTTTAAATTCATTTTCGGCAGCGAATGGTCGGCAAAATCGCAGACGTTCGGCATCTGGCGGATGATTGCGGGGACGTTTGTGCTGACGATCTGCGCGACGCTTCTCGGCGGAACGCTTGCCGTATTTACGGCAATCTGGCTGGTGTTTTACTGCCCGCGCCCGCTGAAAAAGCTTTACACGCAAATCGTAAATCTGCTGGCGGGGATTCCCTCGATTGTATACGGCTTGTTCGGCTATAAATTTTTAATGCCGCTGCTGGTAAAAATCTTTCATCCGAACAACGCGGGCTTCGGGCTTCTTGCCTGCACGCTGATTTTATCGGTGATGATTCTTCCCACCATCGCGTCGATTACGAAAAACTCGCTGGAATCAGTGCCGATGCACTACTACGAGGGCGCGCTGGGCTTAGGCTGCACCAAAAATCAGGCGGTGTGGCGGGTGTTGCTGCCGGCGGCGAAAAGCGGCGTGATTTCCGCCGTGATTCTCGGCGTAGGCAGAGCGATCGGCGAAACGATGGCGGTGCAGATGATTGTGGGCAACGGCTCCGGCTATCCTTCGGGGGCGTTTGTGCCGTTCACCACGCTGACAAGCAATATCGTGCAGAACTGGGGGTACGCCGCGCCTGCGGAACAATCCGCCCTGATTGCCGACGGCTTCGTGCTGCTTGTGCTTATTCTGCTTCTGAACGTGTGCCTGACAGCCGTAAAAAAGCCGCGGGACGGAAACAAGTTTTTCTCCCGTCGGTTCCGCGAAAGCGATAACCGGGAAGAGCCGCGCAGCTATCGCCGCACGGGCAGCGCGCAGGATATATTGTTTGTGATTTCCTGGGCGGTGGCGGTGATTGTGGCGTTTGTTTTGGCGTTCATCGTGGCGTTCGTGTTCGTAAAGGGCATTCCGAACTTAAGTTTCGATTTCCTGTTCGGAAAAAGCGGCAACGCGCATACCACGCTTGCGCCCGCGTTTGTTTCCACGCTGATGCTGGTGGGGCTGGCGCTTCTGATAGCGCTGCCGCTCGGCGTGGGCGCGGCGATTTACCTGAACGAATACGCCAAAAAAAGCAGCGTGTTCGTGAAAGCGGTGTGCCTGTTCGTGGATACGCTGGCGGGGATTCCATCCATTGTGTTCGGGTTGTTCGGCATGGTGTTTTTCGTAAAAGGGCTGGGATTCGGATACTCGCTGCGCGCGGGCGGCATTACGCTGGCGCTCATCATTCTGCCCACCGTAATACGAAGCACGGAACAGAGCCTTTCCGAAGTGCCGGACAGCATGCGCGAAGCCAGCCTTGCCCTCGGCGCGGGAAAACTGCGCACGGTGTTTAAAGTGGTGCTGCCGCAGGCGGTTTCCGGCATTGTTACCTCGATTATTCTTTCCGTCGGGCGTATCGTAAACGAAAGCGCGGCGCTCATCTTCACCGTAGGTTCGGCGTCTACGTTCGTTCCGCAAAGCTATTCCGACGGCGCGGCAAGTTTCGCGGTGCTGGTATGGAAGTTTATGAGCAACGGTTTGCAGGTAAACGAAGCGTATGCCGCGGCAAGCGTGCTGCTGATCTTCGTGATCGTTCTGAATCTGCTGGTATCTTTGGTGCAATACCTTTACAACAAGAAGGAAAAAATATGAAAAATCACGTCATCGAAAAGTATGATTTAAGCGGCGACGTCGCCGTTTCCGTGAAAGAGCTCAATTTATATTACGGCAACTTTCACGCCCTGAAAAGCATTTATCTCGATTTTCCGAAAAACAAGCTTACGGCGCTTATCGGTCCTTCCGGGTGCGGCAAATCCACGCTGATAAAATCGCTCAACCGCATGAACGATCTGGTGGAGGGCTGCAAAATCACGGGCGAAGTGAAAGTGGGCGATACCGATATTTATGCGAAAAATACCGACCTCGCGCGGCTGAGAAAAAACGTGGGCATGGTATTTCAGCGCCCGAACCCTCTGGCGATGAGCGTATACGATAATATCGCGTACGGACCGCGTACGTTCGGTATCAAAGCGCGTTCGGTGCTGGACGGCATCGTGGAGGAATCTTTGAAAGGCGCGGCGATGTGGGACGAAATGAAAGACCGCCTGAACAAATCGGCGCTGGGACTTTCCGGCGGGCAGCAACAGCGGCTGTGCATCGCGCGTTCGCTTGCCGTGGAACCGCAGATACTGCTGATGGACGAACCGACGAGCGCCCTGGACCCGATTTCCACGGGCAAAATCGAAGAACTGTGCGCAGAACTGAAAAAGAGCATTACCATTATCATGGTAACGCACAACATGCAGCAGGCGTTCAGAATCGCGGATAACACGGCGTACTTCCTTCTCGGCGAAATGATCGAGGCAAACGAAACGAAAAAGCTGTTCGCGCACCCCGCCGATAAGCGCACGGACGATTATATCAACGGGCGGTTCGGTTAATTTTCGAAGATTCCCGCAAAAACGGCTCTATACGCTGTACGAATCGGAAAAAAAGTGATATAATTGCTGTATAAGGCGGTAACGATCATGTGGATTTTATTTGCGGTTTTATCCGCATTGTTCGCGGGAATCACGGCGATTTTAAGCAAATGCGGCGTTAAAAACACCGATTCCGACGTAGCTACGGCAATCCGAACCTCCGTCGTGCTGGTACTTTCCTGGTGCGTGGCGGGGCTGACGGGCGAAATAGCGGGCATCGGAGAGATTTCGGCGAAATCGTTCGCGTTTCTGATGATTTCCGGCGTCGCTACGGGCGCCGGCTGGATTTGTTATTTCAAGGCGCTGTCGCTCGGCGAAGTATCGCGCGTGGCGGCGGTGGATAAATCGAGCGTGGTGCTTTCGGTGCTTTTTGCCATGGCGCTGTTCCCCGCGGAACGGGAGAAGTGGGGCATAAAGCTGGCGTGCCTTGCAGCCGTTGCGGCGGGCACGTATCTGATGACGGGCGTGAAAAAAGAAAAACGCGCGGCGACGACGGAAGAGAGCGGCGCTGCGGCGGGCGGAGAAGAAAACGCGTCCGTGAAAAATCGGCAGGCGGCATGGCTTGTGTTCGCGCTGCTTTCGGCGGCGTTTGCGGCGGCTACGT
>DLQW01000059.1:0-133 GCA_002474405.1 Christensenella sp. UBA7597
TCCGGCAATCTCCGTTACGCGCGAAAGGTGGCGCAACAACAGATTGAAGCGGTTGCTCGCGCCGTGGAGATCGAAATATTTCCCTCTGCCGATCATGTGCGCCTCGTCCATGCCGATATGAATATTGCGCGAA
>DLQW01000059.1:198-5726 GCA_002474405.1 Christensenella sp. UBA7597
CATCTTTTCAATCAGCGCGTACGTCCGCTCGTCGTCTACAAGCAAAATATCGTTCGCGTCGTTGATTTCGCGGTATTTTTCATAGCGGAAAATCTGATTGAGGTGCGCCAGCGTCTGGATGCACGGCATCAGTTCCACGCCGTTTTCCTTCGCGAACGCGTCGATTTCTTTCAGTTCGGCTTTCGAATATCTGCCGCGGCGATAGCCGAACAGCGGTTCGCCGTCGATTTCGTACGTGTCCTCCGTATAAAGCTGCAGGCAGTTATAGCCGATTTTTTTCAGCGTAAGAATAAAATTCTTCAGTTCGTTTACGCTCATTACGGCGTTTCTCGAACAATCCAGCATTACGCCGAGATAATTTTTTTTCATCTTCGTTTTCTCCCGATAAATCCGCGCGGTTATGCCCGCGCTTTTCAAATATATTATACAAAAAGCCGAACGAATTTGCAATAAAAAACGTTCGGCTTTATAATAAAATATTTCGCACTTTTCAGTCGCGGCAAACGCGCGTTCCGCGCAGATTATTCCGCGTATTTTTTCACGATGGCGCGCATTTCATCAAAATGCGCCAGCATATCTTTCGCGAGGGCAAGCTGACAGCGCGCCCGCACGAGATTGTGCGTTTCGTAATCGACGGAGAAATACTTGTCGCCGTCAAGATAATCGGTCAAAAAGCGCACGCCGCATTCCAACGTCATCGCCAGCGCGCCGCCCGCGAGAGAATCTATTTCCGCTTCGGTGAGCGCGTCTTTATCCACGCCTAAAAATCCGCGCGTAAACGCTTCGAATTTATCAAGGTCCAACGCTACGTTCGATAAATCCCGCTCGTCCTCCGCCGCGGCGTTCGCCCCTGCGCGGATGGCGTCGCCGAAATCGAACGCCACCAGCCCCGGCATCACCGTATCCAGATCGATGACGGACAAATGTTCCTGCGTTTTTCTGTCGAACAGAACGTTCGAACACTTGGTATCGTTATGCGTTACCCTGAGCGGCAGCACGCCCGCACGCTGCAAACGGTAGGTTTCCGTGGCTTTTTCTTCCAGCGCGAGATATTCTTCGATTTCGCGGCGGACTTCCGCAGCGCGCCCCGCCGCGTCCGCTTCCACCGATTTTCTGAACGTTTCGAAACGCATCGGCGTATTGTGGAAATGCGGAATCGCGATGAACAGATTTTTTACGGGATAATCGGCAAGATATTTCTGAAACTCCCCGAAAGCCTTGCCCGATTCTTCCATCACGAACGGAGAAGCGATGAGAAACGTCGTAGAATCGTCGATAAACCGGCTGCACCGCCAGAAATCGTTCTTCTCGTCGATGAAATAATAGGCGCCGTCCTGCGTTTTATGATAATGCAGCACGTTCCGCTTTGCCGTTACGCCCGTCGCCTTGATCTTCGCACGGATATACTCGGTAACGGAAATGATGTTGTTCATCACTTCCACGGGGTTTTTAAACACGTACGTATTCACTCTTTGCAGGATGTAATCTTTTACCTCGCCGTCGCGGAAGAAATACACTTTATACGTCTTGTTAATGTGCCCGCTGGTAATCTGTTCGTAACTGCGATACTCGCCCTCGATGGAAAATTTTCTGCAGACAGCCTCGATTTTCGCGTCGGTCAATTTCGTTCCCCCCTTTTGATTTTTATTTCCTTTTACGCCCGGACCGTTCCCGGCACGGGAAGCGTTTCGCCCGGACGGGAAGCTCCCTTTTCGGGAGCTTCCCCCTTCCCAGCTTTCCTCGTAAGAGAAAAGCCGGGTTGAATTACCGCTTCTTTTCTATCTTCTTTTCCCTCGTAAGTATACGTAGGAACCAGCTCGGCAAGATACTTTTTCATCTCGTCCGTTTCGGCATAAGCTTCGGCATAAAGTTTATCCAGCGTATGCCACAGCTTATTTTCGTCCAGATCGATAGGCTTTGCAATGTTAATCAAGCCGTTTTCCGTTTTCTGCAATCCCTCTTCCGCCATCAGCCGTTCTTCGTACAGTTTCTCGCCGGGGCGAAGTCCCGTGCAGACAATGGGAATATCCACGTCAGGTTCGTAGCCCGAAAGCTGAATGAGATGCCGCGCAAGGTCGTAAATCTTCACGGGCTCGCCCATATCCAGCACGAAAATCTGCCCGCCCTTTGCGTACACCCCCGCCTGTATCACCAAAGATACCGCTTCGGGAATCGTCATAAAATATCTTATGATGTTTTTATCCGTTACCGTTACGGGTCCGCCCTCGGCAATCTGCTGTTTGAAAAGCGGAATCACCGAACCGTTGGAGCCGAGCACGTTGCCGAACCGCACCGCCACGAATTTCGTATGTTTGCTGTGCTTGCCGATCGTCTGAATAATCATCTCGCAAATGCGTTTCGTACAGCCCATCACGTTGGTGGGGTTCACCGCCTTATCCGTGGAAATCTGCACAAACGTTTCCACGGCGAATTCGTCCGCCAGCCGCGCCACGTTCAGCGTGCCGAACACGTTGTTTTTCACGGCTTCGTTGGGGCTGGTTTCCATCAGCGGCACGTGCTTGTGCGCAGCCGCGTGAAACACAATCTGCGGGCAGTATTTTTCGAATACGTCGCGCATTTTTCCGATATCGCGCACGCTGGCTATCAGCGTTAAAAGATTAAGTTTTTCGTGATATTTCCTCTTGAGCTCCTGTTCGATATTGTACGCGTTGTTTTCGTAAATATCCAGAATAATCAGGCGCTTCGGATGATGCGTCGCAATCTGGCGGCACAGCTCGCTGCCGATTGAACCGCCCCCGCCCGTTACCAGCACCGTTTTATCTTCGATATAGCCGAGAATCTGATTCAGATCTACCTGCACCTGTTCTCTACCCAGAAGGTCGGTGATTTCCACGTCGCGGAATTTCGATACCGTTACTTTTCCGTCGGTCAGTTCGAAAATACCGGGCAGAATTTTCACGGGCTTTTTGCAGTCCTTCAGAATGTTGATGATTTCTTTCTGCCGCTGACGCGACGCGGAAGGAATCGCGAAAAAGATTTCGTCCACGTTATATTTTTTCGCCATTTGCGGCGCCGAAGCGATGTCGCCCACGATTTTTACGTTTAAAATGTGCTTGCCCAGTTTGTTCTTGTCGTCGTCCAGAATACATACGGGGCGGAAAGAAGCGCGCTTCGAAGTGCACTGTTCCTTCACGATCAGCAGTCCGGTTTCGCCTCCGCCCACGATCATCACGCGTTTTTTGCCCTTGAAACCGCGGCGGAAAAATACGCCGATCGTCTCGTTCAGTCGCTTGCAAAAACGCGAATACACCGCAAAATTCATTAAAAATATGCCGAATACCAGCACGGTGGAAACGGAAACGACGCTCTGCCCGGTAACAACCGCAAAAACGATATTCAGCCCCGCCTGCAACGCCACGGCAAGCAGTATTTTAAACGCGTCGAAAAGCGTCGTCAGCGAAAATACGACGGCATAGCCCTGCGAAAGGAACAAAAACAGAACGGTAAGCACCACGTTCGCGCCCATCCACAACACAATTTCTCTGCCGAACGGTGCCGTGTCCGTAACAAAAAAAGCGATCGTTTCCGCCAGCAATACCGAAAGTACGTCCATTACCAGCAAAAACGTCGCGTGTCCCCTTTTCGTGTGCCAAAACTTCATCCCGTTTTCCTCTTATCGCGAAAAAAAACGCTATACAATCCGTCTGCGGCAGTCCGCAAACGACTGCGGCATACAAAAGCAGCCCCCGTTTTTCCGCGTTGTTCTCAATATATAAATATTGTAACACATTTTAATTACCATGTCAAGAAAACCGCCGACAATTATCGACAAACCGACATTGTTTTTTCACATATTTTACATTTTTTTGCCGGTAATTCCGAAAAATTCCTTAGGAACGGGCGATTTGAAAACAAGACTTTCGCCCGTTACCGGGTGGCGCAGACAAAGCTCCGAAGCGTGCAGCCCCAGTCGCTTTAAAGGCGAATCGACCAACCCGTACTTTTCGTCGCCGACCACGGGATGCCCCGCCGCTTTCATCGCCACGCGGATCTGATTTTTTCTGCCGCTGTCGATTTCCACGCGGAGAAGGGAATATTTTCCGTTTTCGCACACCGTTTCGTACCGCGTTACGGCGCGCTTTCCCTCGCGCGGAGAAACGCAGTACACCAGATGATTTTTATCTTCCTTTAAAAACGAGACGATTTCGCCGCTTTTTTCTTCGAATACGCCCGAAACCACGGCATAATATTCGCGTTTTTCCACCAGCTCGTTCCAGCGCATGCGCAGCATGGAATGAAGCTTTATATCTTTGGTGAACGCCAATACGCCCGAAGTTTCTTTATCGATGCGGTGCAGCACGTAAGCGCGCTCGTTTTTGCCCTTCTGCCGCAGATATTCTTCCGCGATATAGTACGCGGAAAGCCGCTCGTCGTCGCTTTCCACCGATAACAGCCCGGCGGGCTTATCCAGCACCAGAAACTGCTCGTTTTCAAAAATAATTTTCGGCAAAGGCAGCCTTGCGGGGCGCTCCGCCGCAGAAGTTTTCAAACGGCTTTTCTCTCTTTCCTTCCCTGCGGAAACGCGGGAAAGTTCCGCCATGGCGCTTGCCGTGCGGGCTTTCGAAATGCGGATTTCGTCGTCTTTCGCCAGCGGAAAATCGAATTGTTTTTCAGTCCTGCCGTTTACCAGCACTTTTCCGCCCGAAAGCAGCGATTTTACGTTATTGCGCGACTGATTGCATTTTTTCAGCAGAAATTCAAGCAGCGTATCGCTGCGCTGCACCGTATATTTCGCCGTATATTCCGTTTTGGTTTTATGCGCTTCTTTCGCCGCGCCGCGCGCCGTTTCTTTGGAATTTTCCCGCTTTTTCGTATACAGTTTTCTCTTGCCTTCGCTCATACCCGCTTTTTCCTTTTATAAAATTTTTCGCCTCTTCCGCATAAGGAAAAAGGCGAAAATGATTGCATAAAACGCGTTCGCGCCCCGATTACTCGTCGTCCTCGTCGTCGGGCAGGTCTACGTTGTGATAAACTTCCTGTACGTCGTCAAGTTCTTCCAGCGCGTCGAGCATGTTGGTGAATACGCGCACTTTATCTTCGGGCAGCGTGATTTTGTTCTGCGGAATCATGGCGATTTCCGCCTGAACGAAGCGGATTTTCGGTTCTTCTTCGTCGCTGTGGCGCGATTTCGGCGCCGCCGCCATCAACTCTTTGTTCTTCTCTTCGAAGTATTTTCTCACGTCGGAGAACGCTTCGGGCGAAGTGAAAATTTCGTATACGTCGTCGCTGACGGTTACGTCGTCGGCGCCCGCGTCCAGCGCGTATTCGGTAACGGTATCTTCGTCCAATTCGGGCGTGCGTTCGATAACGATGTAGCCCTTGTTATCGAAATTGTACGAAACGCAGCCGGTGTTGCCCATCGAACCGCCGTGCTTGCCCATAATCGCACGGATGTCGCCCGCGGTACGGTTGTTGTTATCCGTCAGCGTGGTGATGATTACGGCAGAACCCGCGGGACCGTACCCTTCATAGGTAAGTTCCTTGTAGTCCGCGCCCGAAAGTTCGCC
>DLQW01000059.1:5790-5989 GCA_002474405.1 Christensenella sp. UBA7597
GCTGAATGTTATCGTTGGGCATATTCGCCGCTTTCGCTTTCGCGATAATGTCGGCAAGTTTGCTGTTGGTATCGGGGTTGGGATTGCTCTTCGCCGCTACGGCGATTTCTCTGCCGATTTTGGTGAAGATTTTGCCTCTCGCCGCGTCCGCCTTGCCCTTTTTCGCCTGTATGTTATGCCATTTGCTATGTCCTGACAT
>DLQW01000059.1:6038-10576 GCA_002474405.1 Christensenella sp. UBA7597
GTTTTCTCCTGTTATTATTTTAATGGTTTATAAAAATTTTTCACGGCGCAGCGCGTACATGCACACCGCCGCCGCAACGCCCGCGTTCAGGCTTTCCTGCGTGCCGCGCATGGGAATCGCCACCGTTGCCGCCGCCAGCTTTTTCACGACGTCCGAAAGTCCGTTCGCTTCGTTGCCGATCGCCAGCGCGATTTTCCCCTCCGCGCGGAAGGTAAACACGTTTTCGCCGCCCATATCCGCCGCCAGAATTTTTTCGCCCGCAAACAGCACGGGAAGTTCTTCGCGCGAAAGCGTATAAAGCTTCGTGAAAAAAATGCCGCTCATGCTTGCGCGCACGCACTTGGGCGAATACGCGTCGGCGCACTCCGCAAGATAAATCTCGCCGTAGCCCGCCGCGTTTGCCGCACGGATAATCGTTCCCAGATTTCCGGGGTCGGCTATACCGTCCAGAATCAGGCAGTCGTTTTCGGGCGCGCTGGGAACATTTACGGGAATTTTCACTTCAAGCATCACGCCCTGCGGCGTTTTTTCTTCGGAAACGAAAACGCGCTTTCGGATAAATACGTGATTTTATCCTCGCCCAAACCGCGTTTTTCAAGCAGGGCGAAAATCTCTTCCGCGCGCTTTCCCGCGTAGTTTTCCGAAATATACGCCCGCTCCGTCTGTAAGGAAGAACGCAGACATTCCGCCGCCATCTTCTCGCCTTCCGCAAGAAACGCGCCGTATTCTCTTCTGCCTTTCTTTTCTTTCAAAGCCGCGGCGCGCTTCACTATCGGGTTGTTTTTCGATGAAATAATCGTTTTCACGGGCGTTCCTCCGCGCGTTTTACGGCGAATTTCTTCGCCCGGATTTCCGCCGCGTTTGCGGCGTTTTCAATCAAAAAAGCCTTTCAGAAACGCACTCCAAAAGGCTTTTTCCCTATTCTCAGCCGCTTAAAATGCCGCTTATGCCGCTGTTATGCCGAAAAATTCCGGCGCCGTTTCCGAAATTAACGGAACCGCTTAAAGCGCCGCTTTCGCCTTTTCGGCAAGCTGCGCGAACGCTTTCGAATCGTTCACCGCAAGTTCGGCGAGAACCTTTCTGTTCAGGTTGATGTTCGCCGCGGAAAGCCCGTGCATAAACTTGCTGTAAGAAAGACCGTTCAGTCTCGCCGCCGCGTTGATACGTACGATCCACAGCTTTCTGAAATCTCTCTTTCTTCTTCTTCTGCCGATGTAGGCATAGTTCAGAGACTTCATCACCGCTTCGCGGGCGATACGATAAGATTTGCTTTTATTTCCGAAATAGCCTTTCGAAAGCTTGAAAATTTTTCTACGCTTTTTAACGGCGTTTACTCCTCTTTTAATACGCATGTTCTTCTCTCCTTATTAGTCCTTGTACGGCATCATGTTCTTCACCGTCTTTTCCTGCGTGGTGGAAACGAGGGTAGACTGACGAAGATTTCTTCTTCTCTTGCTGCTCTTGGTTTCGGCTTTGTGGTTCTTGCCGCCGTGAGGTCTGTTGACCTTACCGCTGCCCGTCAGCCAGAAACGCTTTTTGGTACCGCTATGGGATTTCTGTTTAGGCATATAACTTGTCCTCCGAATTATAATTTCTTGATTTAATGTGTAGCCGCCGTCCGCATAAATGCCGCGGCGGAACATAAACGAATTTTTATTGCTTCTTCGCCGCTTTCGCATCGGCTTTCGCGGGAGATAACACCATTACGATGTTTCTGCCCTCGGCAAGCGGCGGCTTATCCATCGCGGCTTTGTTTTCAAGCATCCCGAAAAAGCGGTTCATTACGTCTACGCCCATCGAGGAACGCCCCATCTGTCTGCCGCGCATACGGATGGAAACTTTCACTTTGTTCCCTTCGCCGAGAAACTCTATCGCTTTTTTCGCCTTGATGTTCAAATCGCCCACGTCGATGGTCATGGAAAGATAAATTTCCTTGATTTCCACCACTTTTTGGTTTTTGCGGTTCTCTTTCTCGCGTTTCGCCTGTTCGAACTTGAACTTGCCGTAATTCATGATTTTGCATACGGGCGGCACCGCCGCGGGCGAAATTTTCACAAGGTCGAGGTTCTCCTCTTCCGCAAGGCGCAACGCTTCCGCCGCGCTCATCACGCCGAGCATATCGCCCGAAGAAGAAATAACTCTGATTTCTCTGTCCCGGATTTCTCCGTTCATCTGATACTGGTCTTTAATTGTCTTGTACCTCACAAAAAAAATACAGGGCTGCTTTGCACAAGCAACCCCGTTTTTCGTCTTTTTACCGCCGCTTTTCAACGCGGACTTTCCGAAAAAACTATCGAGCCGTACCGATTCAAACCGCACGGCGAGAAGGTTGACTTCTGCTTTGCCTTATTATATTAGCATACCGCGGCAAAGAAAGTCAAGCGTTTTTCCGTCTCTTTCCGAAAAAATCCGTAAAAATTTATTCGTCCAGCCGTTTTTTGAAGTATGTCACCACTTCCGCCATCAGCTTCGCCGCCGCGGGCATCAGCTCTTTCGGAAATTTCGCGGCGAAATTTCCCGATTCCAGCGTTACGTCGCCCTTGTAGCCGACTTCTTTCATCGTCGCAATCACCGCTTCGTAATCGATTTTTTCCGTAAACGGCAACGTGTGCGAATCTTCGTAAAAATTCACGTCGTGCAGGTGCATCGACTGAAAATACCCGCCCAGCGCGCGGATCATTTCCGGCGCGGAAGTATTCATCGCGCGAAGCTCCGCATGCCCTATATCGAGATTCGCAACAAACACGTCGGGCGGAAGCAGTTTCATGTGCGCGAGATAATTTTCGGGCGAAGAACATGCCGCGGGGGCGAAAATATTCTTCGCGCTATTCCAGTTCCACATGTTTTCCACGCCGATTTTCACGCCCGCCTTTTTCGCGTACGGCGCCAGCGGCAGATACACTTTTTCGGCGTTTTCTTCGGGCGTATAATCGTTGCACGGATGCACAACGCACACTTTCGCGCCAAGAATTCCGCTCACTTCTATCGCGCGGATCAGCTTCGGAAAAATTTCTTTGTTATATTTTTCGTTGTTCCGAATCGCCGAAGGAAACGGCGCGTGCGTCTGATTGCACGGCAGCGAAATCGAATCGGCATACGCGCGCAGATCGCGTGCGTTTTCAAGATAATTTTCGCTTTCAATCAGAAGTTCCGCTTCCGTGCGGTTATCGCACATCGTGCAGTCGTATGCCGTGAATCCGCTTTCTTTCAGCAAAGATAACACTTCTTTCACGGTGCCGTACTTCCACAATCCGCCCGTCTGCGTGGAAACCATTCTTTCGCTCATCATCGTCATCCTCCGTAAAACCTTTTAAAACGCCGTTTTATCCGCGATTTCTTTGGTAATCGCCGCCGTGAATTCTTCCACGCTCACCGCACCCGTATCGCCTTTATCTCTGCGGCGTACGGCAACGGTGCCGCTTTCCGCTTCCTTTTCGCCCACAACCAGCATATACGGCACTTTATCCATCTGCGCTTCGCGGATTTTATAGCCGATTTTTTCGTTGCGGTCGTCCACGGAAACGCGCACGCCCTTTTCTTCCAGCGCCGCCGCCACTTTCTTCGCGTAATCGTTCTGTTTTTCGGTAATCGGCAGAATTTTTGCCTGCACGGGCGAAAGCCATACCGGGAATTTTCCTGCGTAATGTTCGATCAGAATACCGATAAAGCGTTCGATCGAACCGTAAATCACGCGATGCACCATAATCGGGCGGTGCTTTTCGCCGTCCTCGCCCACGTATTCCATTTCGAAACGCTGCGGCAGCTGGAAATCCAGCTGAATGGTGCCGCACTGTNNCGCGTAGTGCTCGATGAGGATTCCCATGAACCTCTCGATCGATCCGAAGATGACGCGGTGGACCATGACGGGCCTGTGCTTGGCGCCGTCCGCGCCGGTGTACTCGAGGTCGAACCTCTGGGGCATCTGGAAGTCCAGCTGGATGGTTCCGCACTGCCAGGTCCTTCCGAGGGAGTCGGACAGGTGGAAGTCGAGCTTCGGTCCGTAGAACGCGCCGTCGCCCTCGTTCACCACGTAATCGGTGCCCATTTCTTCCAGCGCTTCTTTTAAAGCGTTCGTGGCGTTTTCCCAGTCCTCGTCGCTGCCCATGCTGTTATCGGGGCGGGTGGAAAGTTCCACGTGATACTTGAACCCGAACAGCGTGTACACCTCGTTGATCAGCCGCACAACGCCCTTGATTTCGCTTGTAATCTGCGAAGGCGTCATGAAAATATGCGCGTCGTCCTGCGTGAAGCAGCGCACGCGGAACAATCCGTGCAGCTGCCCCGATTTTTCGTGGCGGTGCACGATGCCCAGTTCGCCCATGCGGATGGGCAGATCTTTATAGGAATGCGGCTCCGTTTTGTACACCAGAACGCCGCCGGGGCAGTTCATGGGTTTGATGGCGTAATCTTCGCCGTCGATTTTCGTGGTGTACATATTGTCTTTATAATGGTCCCAGTGTCCGCTGGTTTCCCACAGCGAGCGGGAAAGCATGATGGGCGTGGAAACTTCCACATACCCTTCGCGGCGGTGAATCTGG